>CAYGQN010000146.1:0-9638 GCA_964351795.1 uncultured Gammaproteobacteria bacterium | reverse complement strand
CACCACCACGATGGAACTCCTGGGCCGCATGGGCATGTCGCTCACCGTGGACGAGCGTCTGAACATCGAGGTCGATTCCTCGACCATCGACAACTTCTTCGCCCCCTACGAGCTGGTGAAGACCATGCGGGCGTCCATCCTGGTGCTGGGGCCGCTGCTGGCGCACTACGGGCAGGCCGAGGTGTCGCTGCCGGGCGGCTGCGCTATCGGTTCGCGACCGGTCAACCTGCACCTGAACGGCCTGTCGGCCATGGGCGCGGACATCACCGTGGAGAACGGCTACGTCAAGGCGCGCTGCCGGAACCGGCGCCTGCACGGGGCGAATCTCACCATGGACCTCATTACCGTTACCGGCACTGAGAACCTGATGATGGCGGCCGCCCTGGCCGACGGCACGACGGTCATCCACAACGCCGCCCGTGAGCCGGAAGTGGTGGACCTTGCCGAGTGCCTGATCAGCATGGGGGCCCACATCGAGGGCCACGGCACCGACACCATCACCATCGAGGGCGTGCAGCGCCTGGGCGGCACGCAGTACGACATCCTGCCCGATCGCATCGAAACCGGTACCTACCTGGTGGCCGCAGCCATGACCGGCGGCAAGGTCAAGCTCAAGGACACCCGGCCGCAGTTGCTGGAGGCCGTTACCGCCAAGCTGCAGGAAGCCGGCGCCGATGTGCGCACCGGCGAGGACTGGATCAGCCTCGACATGCAGGGCAACCGGCCGCGGGCGGTGGATGTGCATACCTCGCCCTACCCGGGTTTTCCCACCGACATGCAGGCCCAGTTCACCGCCTTGAACTGCATCGCCGAGGGCAGTGGCACCATTACCGAATCGGTGTTCGAGAACCGTTTCATGCATGTCCAGGAATTGCAGCGCATGGGGGCGAAGGTCCGTCTGGAGGGCAATACCGCCATCACCTCGGGCGTCGAGCGTCTCACCGGCGCGCCACTGATGGCCACCGACCTGCGTGCCTCGGCCTGCCTGGTGCTGGCGGGCCTGGTTGCCAGCGGCGAGACCCAGGTGGATCGCATCTATCACATCGACCGGGGGTATGAGACGATAGAAGAGAAACTTGCCCAGCTCGGCGCCAACATCCGCCGGCTACCCAGCCACTGAGCCGCTGCCGGACAGGCGAACGCCGCCCCGGGCCCGCGACGGCCGGCGGCCCTGATAATCCAGCAGCTACACAACGCCCGTCGGCCGCAGGCATGGCCGGGCCACGCAATCGGTCATGAACGTACCACTGCACCACAAGGACACCCTGAGAATCGCCCTGTCCAAGGGCCGCATCCTCGACGACACCATCCCGCTGCTGGCGAAAGTCGGCATCGAGCCGGCGCTGGGTGCCGACGAGCGCGGCCGGCGCCTGATCTGGGAAACCAACCAGCCGCAGGTCGAGCTGGTGATCATCCGCGCGACCGATGTTCCCACCTACGTGGAGTACGGCGCCGCCGATGTGGGCATCGCCGGCAAGGACGTGCTCATGGAGTACGAGGGGGACGGGGTCTATGAACCGCTCGACCTCGGCATTGCCGCCTGCCGGCTGATGGTGGCAGCGCCGGCCAACGCGCCGCCACAGCGGGGCCGGCTGCGCATTGCCACCAAGTACCTGAACGCCACCCGGCGCTACTATGCCGCGCGCGGTGAGCAGGTCGAGCTCATCAAGCTGTACGGCTCGATGGAGCTGGCGCCGCTGGTCGGCCTGGCGGACCGTATCGTCGACCTCGTCGATACCGGCAACACCCTGAAGGCGAACGGGCTGGTGGCGCTGGAGACAATCACCGAGATCAGCTCCCGGCTGATCGTCAACAAGGCGGCGATGAAGACCAAGCACGCCCGCATCCGTGATCTCACCGAGGCGCTGCGCGCCGTCGTGACGGCCTGACAGGGGCAGCAACGATGAGCAATTCCGTCATTCGCAGGCTCGACAGCGCCGCCGCCGGTTTCGAGACGGCCCTGGCCGAGCTGCTCAGCGTGGATACCGACCACGACCACAGCGTGCGCGAAGTCGTGCGCGGCATCATCGAGCGCGTGGCCGCCGAGGGCGATGCGGCGCTGGTGGAATACACGAACCGCTTCGACCACCGCCAGGTGGCCGCGGCCGCGGAGCTGGAACTGGCGCTGGACCCGGCGCAGGTACGGGCCAGCCTGGGCGACGAGGCCCTGTGGGCGGCGCTGGAAGCCGCGGCGGCGCGCATCCGCGCCTATCACGAGCGCCAGAAAATGCATTCCTGGGACTACCGGGAGGCCGATGGCACCCTGCTTGGCCAGAAGGTCACGCCGCTGGAACGGGTGGGAGTCTACGTGCCGGGCGGCAAGGCCGCCTACCCGTCCTCGGTGCTGATGAACGTCATCCCGGCACACGTGGCCGGGGTCGCCGAGATCATCATGGTCGTGCCCGCACCGGGCGGGGAACTGGCGCCGGCCGTGCTCGCGGCGGCGGTCATCGCCGGCGTGGACCGCGTGTTCACCGTCGGCGGCGCACAGGCGGTGGCGGCGCTGGCCTGGGGCACGGCGACGGTGCCGGCCGTGGACAAGATCGTCGGCCCGGGCAATGCCTACGTGGCCGCCGCCAAGGCGCAGGTATTCGGCCGCGTCGGCATCGACATGATCGCCGGGCCCTCGGAGATTCTGATCATCTGCGACGGCCTTACCGACCCGGACTGGATTGCCATGGACCTGTTCTCGCAGGCCGAGCACGACGAGGATGCCCGCGCGGTGCTGCTGTGCCCGGAGCCGGATTACATTGACGCCGTCGCCGCCAGCATCGAGCGGCTGCTGCCAGGCATGGAGCGTCGCGACATCATCGCCGCCTCGCTGGCCGCGCGCGGCGCGCTCATCCGGGTACGCGACCTGGCGGAGGCGGCCGCCATCAGCAACCGGCTGGCACCGGAGCACCTGGAGCTCTCGGTGGCCGAGCCGCTGGCGCTGTGCGAGCAGATCACCAATGCCGGCGCAATCTTCCTCGGCCGGCATACACCCGAGGCTTTCGGCGATTACTGCGCCGGGCCGAACCACGTCCTGCCCACGGCAAGGACAGCCCGGTTCTCCTCTCCGCTCGGGGTGTACGATTTCCAGAAACGCTCGTCGCTGATCATGAGCTCCGGCGCCGGCGCCCTCACCATGGCCGACACCGCGTCGGTGCTGGCGCGGGGCGAGGGCCTGACCGCCCACGCACGTTCGGCGGAGCTGCGCCGCGAATCCTGAGCCGGCTTACTGCTGTCCGGTGGCCCCGGACTCCCTCGCGGGCGTGCGGCGGGGCCGCTCGGACACCCTGGCGTAGTACATCCGCAGGCGTCCCTCGCGCACGACCCGGATGGCCGTGCGCACACCGGGCTTCATGAAGGCGATGAGTTCACGCGCGTCGCGGGAGTCGTACACGCGGCTGCGATCGATGTGGGTAATCACGTCCCCCGGCGCCAGGCCGGCATGGTCGGCGGGCCCGCCCTGCAGCACCTTCTCGATGATGACGCCGGCCGCCTCGGCGAGGCCCAGGTCCTCGGCCAGCGACCGGGTCACGTCCTGGACCTCCAGGCCGAGCCAGCCCCGCACCACGATGCCGGTGTCCACGATCTGGCGAAGCACCGTCATTGCCGTGTTGGACGGAATGGCGAAGCTGATCCCCGCGGCGCCGCTGCCCCCGGGCACGATGGCGGTATTGATGCCCACGAGCTGGCCCAGGGTGTTCACCAGGGCGCCGCCGGAGTTGCCCGGGTTGACGGCGGCATCGGTCTGGATGAAGCGGGTGAGGGTGTCCAGGCCCGCCTGGCGGCGGCCGGTCGCGCTGACGATGCCCTGGGTGACGGTCTGGCCGACGCCGAAGGGATTGCCGATGGCGAGCACGACATCGCCAATCGCCAGGCGCCCGGCATCGCCGATGGTAATGGCCGGGTAGCTGCCCCGGGGCAGCGTCAGGACCGCCAGGTCGGACTCCGGATCGCTGCCGAGGACCTCGGCCTGCAGCGCTGTGCCGTCGCGCAGGTACACGGCAATCTCGTCGGCGCTCTCGATGACGTGGTGGTTGGTGAGCACGTAGCCGCTGCTCGAGACGATGACCCCCGAGCCGAGGCTGGTTTGCAATCTTTTCTCCGGCGTTGACAGTGCATCACCGAAAAAGCGCTGGAACAGCGGGTCCTCGAACAGCGGATTTCGCCTCTGCGTCACGCGCTTGCTGGTAAAGATATTCACCACGGCCGGGGCTGCGGCCGCCACCGCCGGCGCAAAGGAATCGGCCCGGCGGTCGCTAATGACCGAAGCGGCCCCGCTGCTGTCCGCCGCGCCCCGGTTTTGCAGAAACTCCGGCCGCGCCAGCAGCACCAGGAAGGCAATGGCCAGGCCTGCGACGATGGACTGGAGGACGAACACCAAGGTTTTCATCGCAGGTGCAAACCGGGCCGGCACGGGCCGTCATTTCGGGATTTGATGATATAATCGCAGTTTTGCTGGGGCCAGTACGCGCGGGCCCTGTTGCCAGCGAACCGAGGAAGAGCACAGCCATGTCCAGCCAGGAAGTCGATCCCAAGCGTCGCCGGTTTCTGACCGCGGCGACCGCCGCCGTTGGCGGCGTCGGTGCTGCCTTCGTTGCGGTGCCGTTTATCGCGTCGTTTCAACCTAGCGCCCGCACCAAGGCCCTCGGTGCGCCCAACGAAATCGACATCAGCAAAATCGAACCGGGCCAGCGCATCACGGACCAGTGGCGCGGCAAACCCGTCTGGGTTGTCCGCCGCACACCGGAAATGCTCGAGGCGCTTGACGGCATGACCGACAAGTTGCGTGATCCGCAGTCGGAAGTCGAGCAGCAGCCCGGCTACGCCGCCAACCCTCACCGTTCGATAGAGCCGGAGTACCTCGTGGTGGTTGGCCTGTGCACCCACCTGGGCTGCTCGCCCTCCTTCCTGCCCGCGGAGGGTGCCGAGAGCATGGGCCCGGACTGGAAGGGCGGGTTCTTCTGCCCCTGTCACGGCTCCAAGTTCGACCTTGCCGGTCGCGTCTACAAGGGCGTGCCGGCTCCCACCAACCTCGAAGTGCCGCCGTATCACTACCGGACCGAGTCGGTCATCGTGGTCGGCGCCGACCAGGAAGCGGCATGATGAATACCCTGCAGAAAACACTCGTAGACACCCGCGACTGGGTCGATGCGCGGTTCCCGCTCATGAAGATGTGGAACGAGCACCTCGCCCAGTACTACGCACCCAAGAACTTCAACTTCTGGTACTACTTCGGCTCACTGCTGTTGCTGGTGCTGGTCATCCAGATCCTGACCGGAATCTGGCTGACGATGAACTACAAGCCCGACACCAATCTCGCGTTCGCATCGGTGGAATACATCATGCGCGACGTGGAATGGGGCTGGCTCATCCGCTACATGCACTCCACCGGTGCCTCGGCCTTTTTCATCTGCGTCTACCTGCACATGTTCCGGGCGCTGCTGTACGGCTCGTACAAGGCGCCGCGCGAGTTCCTGTGGCTCACGGGCATGGTCATCTACTTCTGCCTGATGGCCGAGGCCTTCCTGGGTTACCTGCTGCCCTGGGGGCAGATGTCCTACTGGGGCGCACAGGTGATCATCTCGCTGTTCGGTGCCATACCGGTCATCGGCGAGCAGCTGGCACTGTGGATCCGCGGTGACTACGTGGTCTCCGACGTAACTCTGAACCGCTTCTTCTCGCTGCATGTCATCGCCGTTCCCCTGGCATTGTGCGGCCTCGCCGTGGTGCACATCCTCGCGCTGCACGAGGTGGGGTCGAACAACCCCGACGGCATCGAAATCAAGAAGAACAAGAACGCCGACGGCATCCCGGTGGACGGCATCCGTTTCCACCCGTACTACACCGTGAAGGACATCGTCGGGGTCGCGTTCTTTCTCATCATCTTCTGCTTCATCGTGTTCTTCACGCCGGAGATGGGCGGGTACTTCCTCGAGTACAACAACTTCATTCCCGCCGACCCGCTGAAAACGCCCGACCACATCGCACCGGTGTGGTACTTCACCCCGTTCTACGCGATTCTGCGAGCCGTGCCGGACAAGCTCCTCGGCGTGGTGCTCATGGGCCTGTCGGTGGCGGTCTTCGCCCTGCTGCCCTGGCTCGACCGCAGCCCGGTGAAGTCGATGCGCTACAAGGGCAACATCTTCCGTGGCGCCCTCGCGCTGTTCGTCGTCAGCTTCCTCGTGCTGGGCTGGCTCGGCGTGCAGCCGGCTACCACCACCTACACCTGGATGGCGCGCTTTTTCTCGGTGATCTATTTCGGTTTCTTCCTCCTGATGCCGGTGTACAGCAAGATGGACAGGCCGCGACCGGTGCCGGAACGGGTGAGTTGATCATGAAACGACTTCTTGTCTGTATTTCCCTGGTGTTGCTGGCAAACACTGCCTCCGCCGCCGGCGGCGGGGCCAAGCTGATTCCGGCCAACGTCAACCTCGACGACACCGCCTCCCTCCAGCATGGAGCGAAGCTGTTCGTGAACTACTGCGTGAGCTGCCACTCGGCCTCGTACATGCGGTACAACCGGATTGCCCAGGACCTCGGCCTGACCGAGGAAGCCGTGGCTGCCAACATGATGTTCACTACCGACAAGGTGGGTGAAACCATGAAGGTCGCCATGCGCTCGGAGGATGCCGAACAATGGTTCGGCGTGGCACCGCCGGACCTGTCGGTGATTGCCCGCTCGCGCGGGGCCGACTGGCTCAACACCTTCCTGCTCACCTTCTACGAGGATCCGAGCCGGCCCACGGGCGTGAACAACCTGGCCTTCCCGCAGACCGCGATGCCGCATGTGCTGTGGGAGCTGCAGGGTATCCAGCGCGCGGTCACCGAAATGGTCGCCGACAGTCATGGGGTCGAGCACGAGCGCATCACCGGTTTCGAAGTCTCCCGCCCGGGCAAGCTCGAGGAAAAGGAGTACCGCCAGACCGTGCGGGACCTGGTGAACTTCCTCGTCTACCTCGGTGAACCGGCCAAGCTGGTGCGTTACGGCGTCGGATTCTGGGCTATCTTGTTCCTCATCTTCTTCATGGGCATCGCCTACGCGCTGAAGAAGGAATACTGGAAAGACGTCCACTGATATTCGCCGGCCTGCATCCTGCGCGGGCCGGCGCCATCTTCCACCGGGACTGGTAGCTGAGCCTATGAACGCATTGACCGGCCGATCGGAAATGACGCTGTATACCGATCCGATATCGCCTCTGGGCCATTGCGTCAGAATGGTATTGTCCGAGAAGGACATCAACATCGACATCCACTACGTCGATGCGGACAACAAACCGGAAGACCTCTCCTCGCTCAACCCCTACGATGATGTCCTTACGCTCACCGACCGCGACCTGGTGCTCTACGATACCCAGATCATCATGGAGTACCTCGACGAGCGTTACCCGCATCCGCCGCTGATGCCGGTGGACCCGGTATCGCGCGCCAACAATCGCCAGATCCGCTACCGCATCACGCGGGATCTCTACAGCCTGGTTCCCGACCTCGGCGGCAGCAACGAAGTGGGGGCCGCAAGCGCGCGCAAGATCATGCGCGACAATCTCACGGCCATCGCGCCTGCGTTTCAGCAGAAGCCTTACTTCCTGTCCGAGGATTTCTCCCTCGTGGATTGCTGCCTCACGCCGCTGCTGTGGCGGGTCGATTACTACGGCGTCAAGTTGCCGAGCCAGGCCAAACCCCTGCTGCAGTACTGCGAACGGATGTTCGCCCGCGAGGCGTTCCAGGCCAGCCTGTCGCCGGGTGAGCGCGACATGCGGGCCTGACAGCCGCAGGGGCCAGCGCCGCTCGCTGCTCTTAGATGGCCATGACATCCTCACGCCCCTACCTTGTGCGCGCGATGTACGAGTGGCTGACCGACAACGATCTCACCCCGCTGGCAGTGGTCGATGCCACCGCCGGGGAATCCCTGCTGCCCGAGGCCTTCGTCGAAAACGGCCAGATTGTGCTGAACCTCGCGCCCGGGGCCATTCGCAACCTGAACATGGCCAACGACTACGTCAGCTTCGATGCGCGCTTCTCCGGCAAGGCGATGCAGGTTTACTTTCCCAGCGACGCCGTGCTGGCGATTTACGCGCGTGAGAATGGCCAGGGAATGGTGTTCGACGCGCCCCCGCCCGGGCAAGGGCAGGCAGGGGAGGACGACGATCCGGATGAGCCGCCGCCAGTGGGGGGCGGTGGTCCGAAACTGCGGATTGTGAAGTAGCGGGCCCAGGGCGGGTGCGGGCCGCCCCGCAAATGGCCGCGCCGTTCAGCTCCCGGCGGGGTATTCGAACAGCTTGACCACCTTCTGTACGCCACCGACGGTGCGTGCCTCCTCGGCCACGCGCTCACCCTCCTCCCGGCTCAGCAGCCCCATCAGGAACACCACGCCTTTCTCCGTGACTACCTTGACGCGGGTTCCGTCGAACTCCGGCAGCGCCAGCAACTTCGTTTTCACCTTGGCCGTGACCAGGCTGTCCGCGCTGCGTGACATCAGCGAACTCGGCGCTGCAATCGTCATCTCGTCATAGACGTGGCGGACCTTTTCCACGTTGCGCACGATGTCGATGACGGCCTGGCGCTGTGCCTCGGTTGGCGCTTCGCCACTGACCAGCACGATCTGGTTGTAGCTGGTCACGTTCACGTGTACCTGGCTGCGCAGGTCCGTCGCCTCGTACAGGGCCTGGGCAAACTTGAGCTCGATGGCCTGGTCCTCGATGACCGAACCGGTGGTGCGGGAATCGTGTGCCACGGCGACACTGGTCGTGCCTGCCCCGATCACCGCGGCGGCGCAGCCACCGAGCAGCAGGCAGGCGCCGAGCACGGCACCCGGCAGCAAACACCGATGGTCGCGGAGATGGTCTGAAGCGCGGTACATGGTTTTCATTAAGCCTGACCCTCGATACCCAGAAGATGCCGGTCGACGAGATCGCACAGTGCATGGAGGATCATGATGTGCACTTCCTGAATGCGGGCTGTCGAATCGTGCGGTACGCAAATCATCACGTCCTCGCCGGTCAGCGAGACGGCGCAGGCACCGCCGTTGCGGCCTGTCAGCAGCACCACGATCATCGCCCGCTCGTGTGCGGCATCCAGGGCCATGCGAATGTTCGGAGATTCGCCGCTGGTGGTGATGGCCAGCAGCACGTCGCCGGGCTGGCCGAGCGCCCGCACCTGCCTGGCGAAGATTTCCTCGAAGCTGTAATCGTTGCTGATGGACGTCAGCGTGGAGCTGTCGGTGGTCAGCGCGAGTGCGGGCAGGCCGGGCCGCTCGGCTTCAAAACGGTTGAGCATTTCCGCCGAAAAATGCTGGGCGTCGGCTGCGGATCCGCCATTGCCGCAGACCACTATCTTGCGGTCCGAGAGCAGGCAATGACACATGAGGGCCGCGCCCTGCACCACGGCCGGGGCGAGGAGATCCCGGCAATCGAGCTTGAGCTGGATGGATTCGTTGAACAGTTCGCGAACGCGTTCTTCGCTCATGACGGTTTGTTTCGATGCGAGCGTGCGCGGATTATGCCTGAAACGCGTCCGGAATCCATTGCAGCTGCGGCTGCCGAAGGTCTCCGGTGACAGCCACCACGTCGAAGCGGCAGGCCGGCAGCGTGTCGCTGTCGGCCCGGGACAGAAAATACTCGGCCGCCCGGATCAGGCGCCCCTGCTTGTGC
>CAYGQN010000145.1:0-9683 GCA_964351795.1 uncultured Gammaproteobacteria bacterium | reverse complement strand
ACTCGGGACTGCGCACTTCATCGAGGCACAGAAATCCGCCTGGCAGTGGGATCTCGCCATGCGGCACGGGAAACTACCGGCGGCGGGCGCCGGGATCGAGGTGCAGGAGTTCGACTATCGCCACACGGCGGTTGTCTACGAAGCCGACGGCGTGACGATCACAGCCTTTCCCGTTGTCCACGGCCTGGATGGACCGGTCGGCTATCGGCTCGACTGGAATGGCCTGAGCTTCCTGTTCTCCGGGGATACCGCGCCAACACGCTTCCTCGTGGACAACGCCAGGGGCGTGGACGTGCTGGTGCACGAGTCCATCGACACCGTGCAGCGCATGGTGGATATCTGGGGCTGGGACGAGCAGACCGCACGCGTCGTTGGCAGCGTCATTCACACGCAGCCGCTGGCGGCCGGGCGCATCTTCGCCATGACGCAACCACGCCTGGCCGTGGCCTACCACTTCTACTACGACTTCGAATCCGTGCCGCTGGTGCTTGCCGACATCCGCCAGACCTGGGACGGCGCGCTGGCGCTGGCCCGCGACGGCACCGTCATCAACGTCACCGCCGACCGGATCCGGGTCCGGCAGATGGTGGCCAACCCGGATACCTACCCGGAGACCATCGGTGGCGAGACCTACGGCAAAGCGAGGCGGCTGCGCAACCAGTCCCCGTCGCCCTGGCTGCTGGAGAGCGTGATCGACACGGCTCCCTAGCATCCCCGACGTAATCCCTGGCGGCGCACCCCTTACGCCAACTAGCGGCGCAGCAGGGCCAGCAGCACGTTCACGACGAGGCTCACCAGCACCATGGAAGTGACGGGGATGAACAGGCGGCCGCGCTCGCCCTCGATGCGGATATCCCCCGGCAGGCGGCCGAACCAGCTCACCAGCCAGGGCGCGTAGGCCAGCACCAGGCCTGGGCCGAGCAGCAGCAGGCCGGCAGTGATCAGCAGCCGTGCCATGGACTTTGCTTCGGTAACCGTTTCACGGGGGAGCGTCCTGCCGCCGGCACTCGTCCGGCAGCACACGTGCGGCGTACCGGCCACCAGCTACAGGAACCCGGGACGAAAAAAAACCCGGCCCCGCCAGCGGCAGGACCGGGTTTTTCAGACGTGGTGTCGTCAGGCGGCCGTCTGGCGGCGACGCATGCCGACCGTGCCCAGGCCGACCAGCGCGCTGCCGAGCATCAGGATGGCCGGCGGCAGGGGAATGGCGGTCAGGCCGACTTCCAGCTCCGCGAAGGTCTTGGAGATGGTGGCGGTTTCACCGCCGCCGAGCGCAATGGCGAACAGGTTGTTGTTGATGGAGACGGCGATCTCCGTCTTGTTGTCGATAGCAATGGGCGTGGGCGTGATGGACCAGGCACTGCTGGTCTGCGGCCCGAACACCTGCGTCAGGAAGTTGGCCGGGATGCCGTCCGCCACGAGGGCCCCGCTGGCGGTGGCGATGCCGTTGGTGGTCTCGCCGTCGCCTTCCTCGGTGTAGCTCACGGAGGTAATCCAGTAACCCGCCGGTGCAGTGATGGTGAAGGCCAGCGTGTCGTTGGCCGCCTGCGTGACAATGCTGCTGCCATCGGCCGTGAAGTTGTTCAGCCCGACGGTCAGCGTGTTGCCGCTGATCACGTTGGCGGAAATGTCGAACAGGGCCGGGTCGTTGTTGCCGTCCTGGAAGTTCGAGAATGTGACGGTGGCCGCACTGGCTGCCGCACTGCCGGCGAGGAGCACTGCGAAGGCCATTCCTTTAGCGATATTGGGCAGATTCATTGTGTTTCTCCCTCCGGGGAGCCGTTCAAACAGATTCAAATTGTGGGTTCTTTTCGCCGGAACGGGCGTCGCCTCGGCACCCGAACCAGCGATTGGGTCAAATTGTGACGTATCGCGTCATGCGTTGATGTGCACTGCGTCACAAACGATAGGCTTGAATTATGACACGGGAGTGAAAACCCCCGGTTCAATGCCGCTCGTGTCGAAACAATTTGTGACCAGGTTCCGGATCCGACCGTGAATCAGGGCCGTGGCAGCGATAGCCTGCCCGCCAGCGTCACAATGTAATAATATAACGACGCAGGCCTGCCGGGCAAGCCGGGGGCGGTGCTGGTCCGGCTGTCAGCCTGCCGAGCGCGCCAGGGCCTGGTCGAGGTCCCAGAGAATATCATCGAGGGTTTCCAGGCCCACCGAGATGCGGATCATGTCCGGCGTGATGCCGGCGGCGACCTGCTGCTCCTCGCTCAACTGGCGATGGGTGGTGGAGGCGGGGTGGATGATGAGCGTCTTGGCATCGCCCACGTTGGCCAGGTGGCTCATGAACTGCGCCGCCTCGATGAATTTCACGCCGGCCGCCTGGCCGCCCTTGACGCCGAAGGTCATGATCGCCCCGGTGCCCCGCGGCAGGTACTTCCCGGCCAGGCTGGCATAGGGGCTGTCGGGCAGGCCGGCGAACTTCACCCAGGACACCCGCGGATGGCCCTGCAGGAACTGCGCGACGGCCAGGGCGTTCGCGCAGTGGCGCTCCATGCGCACCGGCAGGCTCTCCAGACCCTGGCACAGCATGAAGGCATTGAACGGGCTCAGCGTCGGGCCCAGCGTGCGCATGGTTTCCATACGCGCCTTCATGGTGAAGCCGAAATCCCCGAAGGTCTCGTAGAAGCGCACGCCGTGGTAGCCGGCGGAGGGCTCGACCATGCCGGGGAACTTGCCGTTGTCCCACGGAAACCGGCCGGATTCGGCCAGTACGCCGCCGATGGTGGTGCCATGGCCGCCCATGAACTTGGTGGCCGAATGCACGACGATGTCGGCGCCGAAGTCCATCGGCCGGCACAGATAGGGCGTGGCGAAGGTGTTGTCGATGACCAGCGGCAGGCCGGCGTCGTGCGCGATGGCCGCCACCGCCTCGATGTCCAGCACATTGTTCTGCGGGTTGCCGATGGTCTCGGCGTACACGGCCCGGGTGCGATCGTTGATGGCGGCGGCGAAGTTGGCCGGCTCGTCCGGGTCTACGAAGGTGGTGTCGATCCCGAAGCGGCGGAAGGTCACGTCGAACTGCGAGTAGGTGCCGCCGTACAGGGTGCTGGCCGAGACCAGGTGATCGCCCTGCTGGAGCAGGGTGAGCATGGCGCACATCTCCGCCGCCATGCCGGAACTGGTCGCCAGCGCCGCGCGGCCACCCTCCAGCGCCGCCACCCGCTCTTCGAACACCGACACGGTCGGGTTGGAGATGCGGCTGTAGACATTGCCGAAGGTCTGCAGGTTGAACAGGCTGGCCGCTTCCTCCGGGCTGTCGAACACGTAGGAAGTGGTCTGGTAGATGGGCGTGGCACGCGCGCCGGTGGTGGCATCCGGAATGGCGCCGGCGTGCAGGCACAGGGTTTCGATACCGAATTTTCTGTCAGCCATGGCGGGCTCGCAGGTTCAGTGGGGCAGCACGGGCGGGCGTTTCGCCGAGATGACGCCGGTGTTCACGCCGCAGTAGTTCAGGCCGCCGTAGAGCCTGCCGAACTCGATTTTCATGCAGCGGTCCATCACCACGTCCAGGCCGGCGGCCCGGGCCCTCGCCGCGGCCTCCTCGTTGACCACGCCAAGCTGCATCCAGATGCATTTCGCGCCCAGGCGGATCGCCTCGTCGACAAAGGGCATGACCCGATCACTGCGCTGGAAGAGATCCACCACGTCGATGGGCCCGGGCACGCTGGCGAGATCGGGGTAGCAGGTCTGGCCGAGGACGGCTTCGTAGTTCGGGTTGACGGGGATGACCTCGTAACCGTGATCGATGAGGTACTTGGCGGCGAAGTAGCTTGGCCGGTACCAGTTGGCGGACAGGCCGACCACGGCGATTCGGCGGTAATCGGCGAGGATGCGGCGCAGCGTGGCGATATCGCTCATGGGCATGGGGTCTCGGGCGGAACCCGCTCGGTTTTCCAGAGGCGCCGATGATACCAGTTCGCAGGACGGCGGCGCCGCCTGCCCCGGGTGCAGCGCGGTTCGCTGCCGTCCTGCGCGGGGCTGCAAGGCCGGGCGAATCCCCGTACAGTTGCGGCCTCGATAAACGACAGCAACGGAAACCAGTCTCATGGCAGAACATTTCAACGCGATCGTGGTGGAACAGGCCGACAAGGGCGTGAAGACCGAGCTGAAGCAGCTCAGCCTGGCCGACCTGCCCGCGAACGACGTCCTGGTGGAGGTGGCGTACTCGACCATCAACTACAAGGACGGCCTTGCCATGACCGGCGCCATTCCCATCTGCCGCGAATTCCCGATGGTGGCCGGCATCGACCTTGCCGGTACCGTGGTGGAATCGGCCAGCGCCGACTTCGCGCCCGGTGATCGCGTCCTCGTGAACGGCTACGGGCTGTCCGAGGTGCACTGGGGCGGCTACGCGCAGATGCAGCGCGTGCGCTCGGAGTTCCTCGTGAAGGTCCCGGATGCCTTCGACCTGAAGCAGACCATGGCCATCGGGACCGCCGGTTACACCGCCATGCTCTGCGTGCTGGGCCTGGAGAAGGCCGGCGTGGCGCCCGGCGACGGGCCGATCCTGGTGACCGGCGCGGCCGGCGGCGTGGGCTCGGTGGCCATCGCCGTGCTGGCGAAGCTCGGCTACGAGGTGGCGGCTTCCACCGGCCGCGCGGAGCTGGCCGACTACCTCAGGCACCTGGGCGCCACGCAGATCGTGGACCGCGAGACCCTGGCCGGCAATGGCAAGCCGCTGGACCGCGAATTGTGGGCCGGGGCCGTGGACTCGGTGGGCAGCAAGACGCTGGCCAACGTGCTCTCGCAGGTGAAGTACGACGGCGCCGTGGCCGCCTGCGGGCTTGCGCAGGGCGCGGACCTGCCGGCGACCGTCATGCCTTTCATCCTGCGCGACGTGACCCTGGTGGGGACGGACTCGGTGCAGGCGCCCATGCACAAGCGCGTGGAGGCCTGGGCCCGGCTGGCCACCGACCTCGACATCGCCAGGCTGGACGAGATGACCACGGTGGAGCCGCTGGCGCGAGCCATCGAGCTGGCGCCGGAGATTCTCGCCGGCCGGGTGCGCGGTCGCGTGGTCATCGACGTCAACGCCTGAGCGGGCACGCCCGCATGCCCGCCAAACGGACCGGGGTGGCACGGGCGCTGCCCGCCGCCGGCCCGCGTCGATGGCGGGCGAACAGGGTGCCGGCGTGAAAATCCGCGGTTTCACGGTGTTCTGCACGCCGGACACGCCGCCGGCGCGTTTCGACGCGCTCCTGCGCGAGGCGGACCAGCGTCTGCCCCTGCCGGTGCAGGCCCGGCGCCTGGCGCTGCCGGCGTTTCCGGACTGGCTTGCCGATGACGCCGACCTCGAGGCGCTGCTCGCCCCCTGGCGCGATGCCGGTTTCGCCTTCATCGCCCTGGGGCCCGTGCAGGCCGGCCACGATGCCCGGCACATCGCGCGCATTCCGGGCTTGCTGCGCGGCAACCCGCAGGCCTTCGCCGGTGTCGCCATTGCCGACACCCGGGGCAACATCGATGTCGAGCGCTGCTGGCGGCTGGCGGAAGTGGTGCGTGAACTCGCCGACCATGACAGCGACGGCTTCGGGAACATGTACCTCACCGCGCTGGCGAACTGCCCGGCCGGCTCGCCGTATTTCCCGGTTGCCCACCATGCCGGCGGCCCGCCGCGCTTCGCCATTGCCATGCAGGCGGCGGACCTGGCGGTGCAGGCCTGCGCCGCGGCCAGCGATCCACTGGATGCGCAGGCTCGGCTGCGC
This sequence comes from uncultured Gammaproteobacteria bacterium, assembly GCA_964351795.1. Classification (GTDB taxonomy): domain Bacteria; phylum Pseudomonadota; class Gammaproteobacteria; order JADZEE01; family JADZEE01; genus CAYGQN01. The sequence continues at coordinate 3,966 of CAYGQN010000145.1, read as the reverse complement.
GAGGCGGTGGAGGCCAGCGCCGGAGAGATCGGCGCGATCTGCCAGGGCCTGGCCGACGCGCATGACATGGTGTTCGAGGGGATCGACTTCTCCCTGGCGCCCTTCCCGGGCGAGGCGGACAGCATCGGCGCGGCCATCGAGTCGCTCACCGGCGGCCACGTCGGTGACATGGGCACAGTGTTCGCCACCGGGGTGCTGGCATCCGCGGTGCAGTCGGCGGATTTCCCGCGCTGCGGCTTCTCCGGCGTGATGCTGCCGGTGCTGGAGGACAGCGTACTGGGTGAGCGCAGCCGGCTGGGCCAGCTCGGCATCACCGACCTGCTGGTCGCCAGCGCGGTCTGCGGCACCGGCCTGGACACGATCCCGCTGGCCGGTGATGTCAGCGTGGACCAGCTCGCGGCCATCTACCTGGACGTGGCCATGCTCGCCTGTCGCCTGGGCAAGCCGCTCACCGCCCGCCTGATGCCGGTGCCCGGCGCGGTGCCGGGCGACGCGGTCCACTTCGGCTCGGAGTACTTCGCCGCCGGCGCCGTGATGCCCGTACCGGGCAGCGGCATGCGCCGCCCCGCCGCCGGCACCCGTGTGCAGGTGCCGCGGTTGGGTCACTGAGCCCGGCCGGCAGCGTCCCGGCCGGCGCTTGCTGATCGCCGGCGCCGCGGGCCGGACCGGCCTCAGCGGTAGCTGCGGATCTCGCCTCGCCGCAGCCGGCCCAGGTAATCGTCCAGCTCCCGCCGGACCACCGGCGCCAGCAGGTACAGGCCGGTGATGTTGGCCAGCGCCATCGCGAACACCATGGCATCGGAGAAATCGAGAATCGCATCCAGCTGTGTGGTGCAGCCGAGCATCACGAACAGGCAGAACACGATGTTGAAGGCCAGCTTCACCCGGCGGCGGTTGCCGAACAGGTACACGCAGCCTTCCAGGCCGTAGTAGGACCAGGTGATGATGGTCGAGTAGGCGAACAGCATGATCACCACCGCCAGCACCAGGGGGAACCAGGGGATGACGCTGGCGAAGGCGCTGGAGGTCAACTCCACGCCACTGATCTCACCGTTGGCGAACATGCCCGGCTCGTACAGCGTCACGGTGATGACCAGCGCGGTGATGGTGCAGATGACAACGGTGTCGATGAACGGCTCCAGCATCGCGACGAAGCCCTGGGTCAGCGGCTCGTCGGTCTTCACGGCCGCGTGCGCAATCGAGGCCGAGCCGATCCCGGCCTCGTTGGAGAACGCGGCACGCCGGAAACCGAGGATGAGCACGGCGATGAAGCCCCCGGTCACGCCCTCGGGGCTGAAGGCATTGACGACAATGGCCTTCAGCGCCCAGGGCAGGCGCTCGGCATTGGCGCCGATGACCACCAGCGCGGTGCCGACGTACAGCAGCGCCATGAAGGGCACCAGCCGCGAGGTGACCCGGGCGATGGAGCGGATCCCGCCGACGATCACCACGCCCACCAGCACCGCGATGCCGGCCCCGAACAGCCAGCCCCGCTCACCGAAGAAACTCTCCGGCCCGCCGGTCACGCTGACGAACTGCACATAGGCCTGGTTGGACTGGAACATGCAACCGATGCCAAGGCTTCCCACCACGATGCAGACCGCGTAGTACAAACCCAGCGCCCGGCCCAGGCGCGGCAGGCCCCGCTCGGCCAGGCCACGGGTGAGATAGAACATCGGCCCGCCCGATACCGAGCCATCGGGATGTTCCCAGCGGTACTTCACGCCGAGTGTGCATTCGGCGAACTTCGAGGCCATGCCGAGGAAGCCGGCCACGATCAGCCAGAAGGTCGCACCCGGCCCGCCCACCGAGATGGCCACGGCGACGTGCACGACATTGCCGACGCCGACTGTGCCGGAGACGGCCGCTGTCAGGGCCTGGAAGTGCGATACCTCGCCGTGCTCGCCGGGATGGTCGTAATCCCCGCGCACCACGCGCAGCGCGTGGGTGAAACCGCGCAGGTTGATGAAGCGGAAGTAGAAGGTGCAGAACACCGCGCCGGCCACCAGCCACAGGACGATGAGCTGCAACTCGGCGTCGCCCACGGGCACGCTGAAGAACACCAGCTCGCTGAAGGCCGCGGCGATGGGCCGGAAGGCCTCGTTGATGGCCTCGTCGATGCCGCCGGCCCGGGCGGGGCCGGCGCCGAAGAGCATGGCTGCGGCTGTGAGTACGCGGCGCGCGGCCGCTGTGGGAATGCTGATGCCTGCCCCCTGTCCGATCCCTGTCGCAGATGTGTGCCGGCGCGATGGCCTGCGCCGCCGTGGCGCGCCCGACCATGCATGAATCCCCCGCGAATGTCCAAGCCCGCCGGCTTGCCAGGGCGCGCTGTCGGTGCAATTGTTGCCGCCGGCCGGCGGTGCACTGGCAGTGCCGTTCGCCCATGACCGATACCGAAGGAGACCGTCCCTTGCGTACACCTCTCAGTGATCAACTTGGCATCGACCTGCCGGTATTCGCCTTCAGCCATTGCCGCGACGTGGTCGCTGAAGTCAGCCGCGCCGGGGGTATGGGGGTGCTCGGCGCCGGGTATTTCGACGCCGCGCAACTGGAGGCGGAACTGGCCTGGCTGGATGCGCACGTGGGCGAACACAACTACGGCGTGGACATCATGCTGCCCCAGGGCGAGGACACCACGGATGTCCCCGATCCGCGGGCCCAGGCCGAGGCCCTGCTGGCGCAGGTGCCCGCCGGCCATGTGGCCTTCGCCGAGCGGCTGCTGGGCGAGCACGGCGTGCCGGCATGGCCGGAGGCCGACGAGCCGCCGCCCCTGCTGGGCTGGACCGCCGCCACGGTTATGCCGCTGCTGGAGGTGTCGCTGGCGCATCCGAAGTGCCGGCTGATCGCCAACGCCCTGGGCGCACCCCCGGTGGCGGTGGTCGAGCGGATCCACGCCTCCGGCCGCCTGGTGGCGGGGCTGTGCGGGCGCGTCTCGCAGGCCGCCAGGCACCAGGCGGCGGGCGTCGACATGCTGGTGGCCGTGGGTGGCGAAGGCGGCGGCCATGTCGGCGAGGTGGGCAGCATCGTGCTGTGGCCGCAGGTGGTCGACGCGGTGGCGCCGCTGCCGGTGGTGGCCGCCGGCGGCATCGCCAGCGGTCGCCAGATTGCCGCCGCGCTGGCCTGCGGCGCCCAGGGCGTATGGACCGGCTCGCTGTGGCTGACGGTGGCCGAGTCCGGCGTGCAGCCGGCCCAGCGTGAGTCCTACCTGGCCGCCGGCAGCGAGGATACGGTGCGCACGCGCTCCTGGACCGGCAAGCCCAGCCGCATGCTGCGCAACGACTGGACCGAGGCCTGGGCCGCGGCCGATGCGCCGCCCACCCTGGGCATGCCGCTGCAGGGCATGGCCACGGCCGACGCCATGCGCCGGGTGGAACGCTACGCCGGTGTCGCCGGCGCCCAGGCCGTGGCCTGCAACCCTGTCGGGCAGGTCATCGGGCAGATCACGCAGGTGGAAACCTGCCGGCAGGTGATGCAGCGCCTGCAGGAGGAGTACCTGGAGGCGATAGCGGGACTGCTGCCGCCGGACTGAGCGACCGGCCAGCGCCGGCCCGTCGACACCGCCGACGCGCGTGGCGAGGGCGGCCGTTGACCCGTGGCCCCCGGGCCGGAACCGGTGCACACCGGCGTTGCTGCCGGGCCCGGTGGGCGCCATTGTCGCCTGGCCCGACCCCTTGCCCGCTGCAAGGCGGCCGCAGCAGCCGGCGGATCCGGCGCAGGTCCTCAGTCCGCCGACCCGGCCGCCTCCAGCGCCTCGCCGAGCGACAGCCAGCGCTCTTCCATGGCGGCCAGTTCGCTCGCCGCGCGGGCGCGGTCGCGGTTGAGTTCACCCAGGCGTTCGCTCTCGCCGGGTTCGTACAGCGTCGGGTCGGCCAGGGCCGCCTCGATTTCACGCTGGCGCTGCTGCAGGGCTTCGAGCCGGGTTTCCAACGCCGCCATCTCCTTGCGCAGCGGGGCCTGGCTCTGGCG
>CAYGQN010000144.1:0-9709 GCA_964351795.1 uncultured Gammaproteobacteria bacterium | reverse complement strand
TGGTGGGAGGCAATCGCGGCTGAAGCCGCTCCTACGGAGGGTGGGGTATTCGCGGGAGAAGGCTGGGGGTCAGTCCGTGGCCGGCAGCGCCGCCAGCGCGGCATTCACCTCCTGCAGTTCCTTCCAGGCTGCCTCGTTCAGGGCGGCGAGCACCTCGGCGTTCTCAAGCTGCTGGGCCTGCTCTTCCGAATCCCGGTCCAAGCCCTGGCCATAGTCGCGCTTGATGGCTTCCAGGCGCTCGATGAGTTCCACGCGCCGCCGCTCCAGGCGGGCCCGTTCTGCGGCAGTGTCGGTCATGGCGGATCTCCATCAGGCTGCGGACGCTTTGAATACCAACAGTTCACCATGGTCGTCGCCAATCCGCCTTGATCCTGCTCAAGCCGCAACGCGGCCCGGCCACGCGAAGCCGACGTCGCGGGCAACACGATCACGCGGGCCCGGCCTCACGGCAATGGTGATTGGCGGGCGCAGCCGCGAATGGTCGCTGCAGGTGGCACCGGCGTGATCGCCCCGGCAGGGGCGCTGCGGGCATCGTCCCGGCGGGCTTCAGTGGCTGTCGGCGGTTCGTCCAGCGGCGGCGCGCGCGGCCGCCGCTTCGCGCCACTCCAGGATGAGTGACAACAGGCTCGGCATGAAGGTGAGCGTGACGATGGCCGAGAACAGCAGGCCGAACAGCACGATGGTGCCCAGGCCCCGGTACAGCTCGGTGCCGGCGCCGGGCAGGAACACCAGCGGCGACAGGCCGAACACCGTGGTGATGGTGGACATGACAATCGGGCGCAGGCGTGTGCCGACTGCGGCCACCACGGCGTCCCGGCATTGCATGCCGCGCTCGCGGACGTTGGTCAGCGCCTGCTCGACGATGAGGATGGGGTTGTTCACCACCGTACCGATGAGCACCAGGAAGCCGAGCATGGTGATGACGTCGAAGGGTTGCTGCACGGCGTCCAGGCCCACCGCGGGCAGGCGCGCACCGATCCAGTTGAGCAGCCACAGGCCGACGATACCGCCGCTGATGCCGATGGGTACCGTGGTCATGATGACCAGCGGGTAACCCCAGTGCGAGAAAATCGCCACCATCAGCAGGTAGGCGATGAGGATGGCGACCAGGAAGTTGCCGGCCAGAGCCTCGCGAGTGGCCGTGAGGCGATCACTCGCGCCGCTGATGGACATGGTCACGCCGGGGGGCAGCTCGCCGGCCTCGCGCATGGCGTCCATGATGCCGGCGCGCACCGTCTCCACGCCCTGTTCCAGCGGCACCGAGCGCGGCGGGATGATCGACAGCGTGATGGTGCGGGCGCCGTCCACGCGGCGGATGAGCTCGGTGTTGAGCGTAGGGGTCACGGTGGCCACCGCCGACAGCGGCACGATGCTGCCGTTGGGGGCGTAGATGACCAGGTTCTCCAGGTCCTGCGGATGGTCGATGGTGCCCAGGGTGGAGTACAGGAACATGTCGATCTTGTCGTCGCCCAGGAAGAACTCGTCGACGAAGGCACCGTCGGAGAAGGCCCACACCGTGTAGCCGAGCTCGTCGGCATTGAAGCCGAGCTCGGCGGCACGCGCCCAGTCCGGGCGCACTTCCAGCAGCGGCTGGCCGAGGCTGAGGGTGGAGGGCTCGGGCAGCACCTGCGGGTTCTCGAACACCGTCTTGGCAAGGCTGAAGGCCCGGAAGCCGGTTTCGAACAGCGGGCCCAGCTCCTCCCCGGCAATGTCCAGGTTGATGCTGCGCGTGCCGCCGTTGTTGCTGGCGAAGATGGAGCCGCGGCTGGCGAAGGAGATCATGCCCGGCACCTCGCCGAAGCGGCGTGCGACGATGTCGATGAGGTCGTCGATGTGCTCGCGCGCGGTCACCTCCGGCAGCAGCATTACCATGCTGGAGTTGGCGTAGCCCATCACGAAATTCAGGGCCGGCACCTCGTCCTCGCCGCTGTCGTAGCGGGCCGGGTCCCGGCCGACATAGGGCGAGAAGTAATCGTTCATGTCGTAGAGGATGCCGGCCATTTCCTGCAGGTTGTAGCCGGGCGGCGCAAACAGGCGCGAGAAGACCTTCTGCTCCTCGCCCTCGGGCAGGTACTCGGCCTTGGGCGTGAGGCCGGTGATGATGCCGAAGGTCGCGGCCAGCACCAGCGCGATGAGCACCACGCGGCGCAGGGTGCCGGCGGTGAGCCAGCCGACGAAGCCCAGCACGCGGGCGTTGATGGCCGCCCCGGTTGCGCGCAGGCCGTAACGGCGGGCACCGGCCGCATCGGGCACCGAGACAAAGCGCGCGCAGGTGGCCGGGATCACGGTGACGGCCACCAGCATGGACATCATGATGGAGGCGGCAATGGCCACGGCGATGTCCGAGTACAGCTGGCCGGCCTCTTCCTTGACGAACACGATGGGGATGAACACGAACACGGTGGTGAGCGTGGCTGCCAGCACGGCGGTCCACACCTCGCGCACGCCGTCCAGCGCCGCCTGCAGGCGCGCCTTGCCCATGGCCATGTGCCGGTAGATGCTCTCCAGTACCACGATGCTGTTGTCCAGCGTCATGCCGATGGCGAAGGCCACACCGGCCAGGGAGATCACGTTGATGGTGCGCCCGCTTACCAGCAGGCCGAGAAAGGCGGCCACGGTGCAGATGGGAATGCCCATGGCGCCGATGAGCGTGGCCGAGGTCGAGCGCAGGAACAGCCACAGCACCAGCGTGGCGAGCACGGCGCCGATGATGAGGTTCTGGCGCACTACGGCGATGGCATCCTTGACGTACTGCACGTCCTCGCTGTTCAGGGCCATCATCAGGCCCTTCGGTGCCAGCACGTCGCGATTGATGTCATCGATGATGGCCATCACCCCGTCCATCACCTCCACCACGTTGGTGCCCACCTGCCGCCGCACCCCGAGCGTGATGTTGCGGGCGCCGTTGGCGATGGACACGCTGGATTCCTCGAAGTGCCCGAGCTCCACGTGGCCGACATCGCGCAGGTGCACCAGCACGCCGTCGCGTTCGGCGATGATGAGATCCTCGATTTCCTCGATGGTCCTGAACCGCCCGACGGTGCGCAGCAGGTAGCGGCGCTTGCCGGATTCGATATCGCCACCGGAGACATCCCGGTTGCGGCCGCGGATGGCCTGGCGCAGGCCGGCGATGGTGATGCCGCGCTCGGCCAGGCGGGTCGGGTCCACGTAAATCTGGATCTGCCGCTCGGCGCCGGACCACAGGTAGGCCTCCGACACCCCGGCGACGCGTTCAATCCGGGTTTTGACGTAGTCCTCGACGTAGTCCTTCATCATGGTCATGTCCACGTTCTGCGGGTTGCCCGGCAGTGGCGTGACACGGAAGAACATGAAGGGGTTGTCAGAAAACGAGGAGGTGGCGATGCGCGGCTCGTCCACGTTCTCCGGGTAGGCGGGTACCTGTGAGAGCGCGTTGTTGACCCGGATCAGCGCCTCGTTGATGTCCACGCCGTGGGGGAATTCCAGCTCGATCTCGGCCCGGCCCGTGCGGGCGTTGGAGAGCATGCGCTCCAGGCCGGCGATGTTGCGCAGGTAGTCCTCCTGCTCGACGAGGATCTCCTTTTCCACGTCCTGCGGCGTGGCACCGGGCCACAGCGTGCGGATGCTGACCACGCGCGGGTCCAGGTCCGGGATCATCTGGATGGGCACGCGGAAGATGGCGAGCACGCCGAACAGGCTAAGGATGAGAATGCCCACGGCGACGATGATTGGCCGCTCGATGGCGAAGCGGAAGAACATCAGGAGGCGTCCTGCACGAGTACCGGCTGGCCGGCTTTCAGCCGCTCGTTGCCGCGCACGATCACCCGCTGGCCGGCGCTGATCTCGCCGGCCGTGATCTCCACCCGCTCACCGGAGGCCCGGCCGGTCACCACCGGCACGGGGTTGGCGATGGGCCGGCCGTCGACGTCGCTCAGCACCCACACCGTGGCGCTGCCGCTGGCGTCGGTGGTCACCGCATCGCGCGGCACCACCAGGGCGCCCGCTTCGCTGACCTCGCCGAGCTTGAGCGTCACCCGCGCCGACATGCCCGGGGTGATGCGCCCTTCCGGGTTGTCGAGGTCGATGTGCACCATGAACGTCCTGGCGCTGGGGTTGGTCACCGGCACGATGCGGCTGATGCTGGCCTCCAGGGTCTCCTCGCGGCGGGCGTCGAAGCGCAGGTCCACCGGGGCGCCGGGGCGCACGCGGGCGTAGAAGGTCTGCGGCACCGGCACTTCCACCCGCAGCCTTGCGGTCTGCACGATGCTCAGCAGCGCCGTGCCGGTGTCCACCCATTCACCCACCTCGGTCAGGCGTTCGGCGACCACGCCGTCGAAGGGGGCGTTGACGCCGTGGCGGGCGATTTCCTCGGCCACCTGCGCGCGTTCGGCGCGCAGGCGCTCCAGCACGGCGGTCTGGATGTTCACCTCGGCCAGCGTGGCCTCGAAGCTGGTCCTGGCGATGTGCTTCTTCGCCACCAGTTCGTCGGCCTCCTGGCGCTGGCGCTCGGCTTCGTCCAGGCGTGCCCGCGCCTCGGCAAGGGCGGCATCGGCCCGGCGCAGGGCGATCCGGGCCAGTGCATCGTCCAGCCGCACCAGCGGCTGACCGGCGCGCACGCGATCCCCCTCGTCGACCAGCAGCTCGGCCACCAGGCCGTCCACCCGGGGCGACAGCGCGGACACCCGCGGCGCGACCACCGAGGCGGTCAGCGGCACTTCCTCGTACACCTGCGCGCGGCCGACCGTATCAATGGCTACCGGCACCGCCTCGTTGTCGGCGGCCTGCACGGCGCCGGCGAGCAGCAAGGCTGCTGTGGCAAGGGTGATGGGGAAGGCTTTCATCGGCATCATCAGCCTGCCATTGTAGCGCCAAAGCGTGGGCCGGCCGCGGCCGCATCGGCGCTCACGCGACTGCGCTCGCCGCATTGCAGCACGGTTTGGTTATCATGGGCGCATCATGCGAGCGATCCTGCCAAGAGTCTGCGCCGCGCTCTACGGCGCCTGGGCGCTCAGCGTACTGGTCCAGGTCGTGGACGTGGTCTCGCTCATCGCCGACATGCCGAGCATGATGGGCGATCTCATCGCCAACCTGGCGCTGACGGCCTGGTATCTGGGCCTGTGCGGCATCACCGTACTGACGATCCTGTTCTGGGTGCCGCTGGAGCGCTTCGCCTGGGCGCTGGGCATCGTGGTCGTGCTCAGTTCGGTCACCGAGGCCGGCCGCGCCATCTTCTTCCTCTGGTCCGGCGATGCCGGCGAGCCGTATCACTGGCTGGGCGCCTGCGCCTGGGTCCTGGCGAGCCTTTGCGCGCGGGAGATCTGGCGGCACCGGCACCGGGCCGGCACCGCGGGTTGAGCCGGCCGCCGCTCAGTCGCCCGCCCGGCCGATGCCGGTGAACGGCCGGCCTTCATGCAGGCAGGTGGCCAGTTCCCGGTAGACCGCCTCCAGCCGGGGCTGATCGGCACCGGCATCGGCGGCCACCAGCAGGCGCCGGGCCAGCGGCCCGCGTTGCAGCAGGTAGGCCAGGGGTAGCTGGAACAGCGGATCCGCGGGGCCGTGGCGATCATTCAGCTGCCGCCAAAGCTGCAGCGCCGTCATCGGTTCATCACCCAGGCCAAGGGCCGCCAGCACCGGCGCCTCGCTGACCAGGGCCTGCTCGGCGTACTCGACGCAGCGCTGGTACAAGGCCCGGAGCATGTCGGTGGCGGGCGCGGCCTGGGCCCGCTCGCCGCTGATTCCCTCCTCGTACAGGCCCTGCAGCACCGAGCTCACAAGGGCGGCGATGGCGATGTCCGCCAGCGGATACTCCTGGGTGTCGAGCACGCGGATCTCCACGGCCATGCGATCGAAGCGCGCGATGGCGCCGCGGGAGTTCAGCCACTCGTGCTGCAGGATCCCGTCCGGATCCTGCGGCGCGATGTCGCGGTACATCGGCGCCAGGATGCGCTCGTGGTACTCGGCCTGCGAGCCGACCAGTTCCGGGATCACGCCGGCGGTGATGGAGGGAATCACGCGGGCATTGTCGCGGTAGACGTTCAGGCGCTGGTCCAGCGCGCCGCTGGCGCGGCCATCGGCAAACGGTGAACTGGCCGCCAGCGCCGGCAGCATCGGCAGCAACAGGCGGATGGCCGTGTGCAGGCGGCGGAACTGCTCGTCATCGGCGAACGGCAGGTTGATGTGCATGCTCTGCAGGTTGGACCAGCCATGCCCGCGGCAATCGAAGATGCGGTTGTAGGCCTCGTACACCGGGCTGTACTCGTGCTGCCACAGCCGGGTTTCCGTGTGCGGGTCCATGAACGGATGCATGCCCCCGGGCAGCAGCATGGCGTTGAACTCCGCCAGCAGTGCGTTGATGGCCTGCACCTCGGCCTGGAACAGCGCCGGCAGTGCCGCCAGGGCTGGCGCCGGGCCGTTGGTCTTAAGCTCCACCACGTGCAGGGCCAGTTCGTTCGACCAGGCCATGGCGCCTCGCTCGACCTCGGCCTCGGTGCTGCCGGCGGTGAGCTGCATCAGCCGGTCGCACAGCCCCCGCACGGCCAGCGTGTCGCGGTCGACGATCATGTACTCGATTTCGATGCCGTAGCCGGCGAAGGCGGCCAGCGGGCGGGTGTCGCTCATCGCTCGTTACGCCCTTTCTTGCGTTCCTCGATGCGGCGCAGGAACACCCCCATGATCTCGCGGTACAGCGCGTCCTTGAGAATGACGTCCTCGTAGCCGGCGTCGATGCTGGGATTGTCGTTCACCTCGATGACCCGGCAGCCGCGCTCGGTCTGCTTGAGGTCCACGCCGTACAGGCCGTCGCCGATGAGCCGCGCGGCGCGCACGGCGGTGCGGACCACTTCCTCGGGCGCCTCGGACACGCTCAGGGTTTCCACCGCGCCCTCGGCATAACCGCCAGCGTCGTCACGGCGGATGATCTGCCAGTGCCGCCGTGCCATGAAGTAGCGGCACACGTACAGCGGCCGCTGGTCGACGATGCCCACCCGCCAGTCGTACTCGGTGGGCAGGTATTCCTGCGCCACCACCAGCTCCGAGCGCGCCAGCAACTGGTCCAGGCGCTCGGTCAGCTCCTCCGGCGTTTCCACCTTGCTCACCCCCAGCGAGAAGGCGCTGTCGGGCTGCTTGAGCACGCAGGGCAGGCCAAGGGTCTGTTCCACCCGGTCGGCGTTGCCACGGTGGACGATCATGGTTTTGGGCGTTGGTACGTTGTGGCGATCCATCAGCTCGGCCAGGTAGACCTTGTTGGTGCACTTGATGATGGATTCGGGATCGTCGATGACCACCAGCCCCTCGGCGACGGCGCGCTGGGCGAAACGATAGGTGTAGTGATTCACCGCCGTGGTCGTGCGGATGAACAGGCCATCGAACTCGGCCAGGCGCGGGAGATCATCGCGGTTGATGAACTCCACCCCCAGGCCCATGGTGCCGGCCGCGCGTTCGAAGCGTGCCAGGGCGCGATTGTTGGACGGCGGCTCTTCCTCGTCCGGATCGTGCAGGATGGCGAGGTCATAGCGCGTGGTCGGCAGCTTGCGGCGTGCGCGCAGGCGACGGCTGAAGTACTCGGTGGCCGCGCTGATGACGAAATCATGGTGCGCCGGCGGAATCTCGCTGGCCGCGATCGGCTTCACCGACTGCAGCATCCACTGGTCCCCGCGGCGCACGAACACCGCGCGCAGCAGCGGCACGGGGAACTGCGCGAACAGGCGCATGGCCAGGTTGCTGTAGCGCTTGGCCATGTTCTGGCCGAAGTACACGCTCAGCTCGAACTCATCCGATACCAGCGGTTTCAGCGCCTTCTGCACGGCGTTGTCCATGTCCTCGGTGAGCACCCGCACAACGGTGGAGGAGCGCAGATCCTGGATGGTGCTCACGCCCGGCAGGGGCTTGTGGCCGCGGGCCTCGGCCAGCAGCGACACGTAGTAGCCCACCGTCTGGTAACGATACGAGCGGCACAGGTTGAATACCTTGGTGCCACGCTGCTCGCTGTAGCTGGGGTCGGTGAGATAGGTGCGCCCCGACACCACCGGGATGCCGGGGATGGACAGCGGCCAGCGCTGCGGGTTGTCCACCACGATGAGTGTGCTCATGGCATTTTCAGTTCGCGCTCGGCCGGCCGCAGTACGAGCAGGTTGGCGTCATGGGTGAGTACTCCCAGCAGGATCGCACCGATGACCCGGTCGATGTGGATGTCGTAGTGCTGGCCGCGCCCCAGCGGGTTGGCCTTGAGCGGGTCGCAGACCGAGATGGTCCGCTCGGTCCGGTTGTAGCCGTCCAGTACCACGAAATGCCCGGTCGGCTCGCCGCGGATGTCGTCATCGTGGTCATCGTCACCGAATTCGCGCACCACACGGTACAGGTAGGTGGCGCTGAGCCCGGTGAGAATCGGCAGGCCGCGGCCCAGAATGCCGCGCAGCAACGCCCGGGTCAGGTCCACGAACTTCAGCCGGCCGCCCATCGCCAGGAACTCGATGTAGGCGCTGCAGATGGAGCGTATGCGCGGCTCGTTCTTCGCCTGCATCTGCAGGGACAGCTTCGCGGCGATGTTGGTTCCCGGCGTGGTGAACCACGAAGGGTCGAACACGCGCAGGTTGTAGGTGTAGATGTCTGCCTGGAAGCCGCGCCGGAGCGCGTCGTTGGCCAGCAGGACCGCCACCGTGCCGCCGCCCTCGATGGTGGGCAGCGTGGCGATGAGTTCATGCAGGTCGCAGTGATGCCCGAACCAGTTGTACACCGCCTGCAGGCAGGTGGGCCCGCAACTCTGCAGGTCCGGCTGCGCCTGGATGTCGATGCCCAGCCCCGGGCGCGCGTTCAACGCCGGGCCCCGGCACGCCGGCCGGTGGTCGAAGGGCGAGCCGGGCGCGTGCCCGGCTCCTGCCTGGCGGTGGCGATGCGGCGCAGGCTGCCCGGGCTCCGCAAACCCGGTCGCGGGCAGGCCGGTGCATCGGGCGCGGCCACCAACGCGGCCCGCTGGCGCACGGCATCGCCGCGCCGCGGTGCCGTTGACGGCCTGCGGGATGCTGGCGGGAAAGCCTGGAAGAGCCCCATACGCGCGGGACCTGAGCGGGTAGAATGGCGCGCGATTATGCGACCACGACGCCCCCATCACAATAGCGCCCCGGCGCGGCCGTGCAGGCCGTGACCGACGTCCGGCCGAGCGGCGGCGCCGCACTGGTGCGCAGCCTGCTGGCGGCGGGCGTGACCGAGATGTTCTGCGTGCCGGGCGAGAGCTACCTGCCGGTGCTCGATGCCCTGCGTGATGTTGCCGACCGGCTGCGCCTGGTGGTCTGCCGGCATGAGGCGGGGGCCGGTTTCATGGCCGAGGCGAACGGCAAGCTCAGCGGTCGCCCCGGTGTGCTGTTCGTCACCCGCGGGCCCGGCGCCTGCAACGCGGCCCTGCCGGTGCACGTGGCGCAGCAGGACTCCACGCCCATGGTGGTGTTCATCGGCCAGGTGCCGCTGGCCGATCGCGGTCGCGAAGCCTTCCAGGAAATCGACTACGCGGCCACGTTCGCGCACATCGCCAAGGCGGTCATCGAGGTGGATTCGGCCGCGGCCGTGGCCCGCTGCACGCAGGCGGCCCTGGCGCTGGCACAGGCCGGCCGGCCCGGTCCGGTGCTGGTGGTGCTGCCCGAGGATGTCCTGGCGGACGACTGCGAGCACGAGGATTTTGCCCCGCCCGCGCCCGGCGCAGCCGCGGCCGCCAGTGGCACGGACACCCTCGCGGACGGGC
>CAYGQN010000143.1:841-9766 GCA_964351795.1 uncultured Gammaproteobacteria bacterium | reverse complement strand
GCTACCGCCAGGGCGACCAGGCCTGCCGCATCACGACCCTGGACGGCGATTCCATGGCCCTGCGGTTCGAGCGCCCGCAACGGGCGGTCAGCCCCGGCCAGTCGGTGGTGCTCTACGACGGTGAGCGCTGTCTCGGCGGGGGGGTGGTCACCGCCACCGATGCCGGCTGATGCCCCCTGTCATGGCGGGCCAAAATCCTTGATAATTGCAGGTTGAATTGCATTCACCGGTGTCCAGCGACGCGGTTACCACCGCCTCTACCATTTCTGGGAGTCAGCATGAGCGACAGCTTCAAGTCACGCGCCAGCCTTACGGTCGGCGACAGAACCTACCTCTACCACAGCCTGCCGGCACTGGAAGCGCAGTACGGGGTCAGCCGCCTGCCCTTCGCGCACAAGATCCTGCTGGAGAACCTGCTGCGCAAGGAAGACGGCGTGAGTGTCACCCGCGCTGACATCGAGGCCCTGGCGCAGTGGGATGCCACCGCCGAGCCCGACACCGAGATCGCCTTCACCCCGGCCCGCGTGCTCATGCAGGACTTCACCGGCGTTCCGGCCGTGGTCGACCTGGCGGCCATGCGCGATGCCATGGCCGCGCTGGGCGGGGACCCGAACCGCATCAATCCGCTTTCACCGGCCGAGCTGGTGATCGACCACTCCGTCCAGGTGGACGTGTTCGGCAGCGCCGATGCCTCGGCGCGCAACGCCGAGATCGAGTTCCAGCGCAACGAGGAGCGCTACGAGTTCCTGCGCTGGGGCCAGCAGGCCTTCGACAACTTCAAGGTGGTACCGCCGGACACCGGCATCGTGCACCAGGTCAACGTCGAGTACCTCGCCCGCACCGTGTTCACCCTGGAAGCCGACGAAGGCACCTGGGCCTATCCGGATACCCTGGTCGGCACCGATTCGCACACCACCATGGTCAACGGCCTGGGCGTGCTCGGCTGGGGCGTGGGCGGCATCGAGGCCGAGGCCGCCATGCTGGGCCAGCCGGTCACGATGCTCATCCCGCAGGTTGTGGGCATGCGCCTGACGGGCAAGCTGCCCGAGGGCGCCACCGCCACCGATCTCGTGCTCACCGTCACCCAGATCCTGCGTGCCCATGGCGTGGTCGGGAAATTCGTGGAGTTCTTCGGTGACGGTCTGAACGGCCTGCCACTGGCGGACCGCGCCACCATCGCCAACATGGCGCCCGAGTACGGCGCCACCTGCGGCATCTTCCCGATCGACGAGGAAACCCTGGCCTACCTGCGCCTGTCCGGCCGCGAGGAGGCCCAGGTCGCGCTGGTGGAAGCCTACGCGCGCGCCCAGGGCATGTGGCGCGAGGCCGGCGCCCCCGAGGCCACCTACACCGATGTACTGGAACTGGACATGAGCACCATCGTACCGAGCCTGGCCGGGCCGAAACGCCCGCAGGATCGCATTGCGCTAGACAGTGCCGCCGATAGCTTCCGGACCCTGCTCGCCGAGGCCACCGACAAGCGCACCGGCACCGGCAAGGCAACGGTCAAGGGCCCGGCCGGGGAATTCGAGATGACCGACGGCGCGGTCGTCATCGCCGCGATCACCTCCTGCACCAACACCTCCAACCCGTCGGTGATGCTGGCGGCGGGGCTGGTGGCGAAGAAGGCCGTGGCCCGCGGCCTCGCGGTCAAGCCCTGGGTGAAGACCTCCCTTGCCCCCGGCTCCCTGGTGGTCACCGACTACCTGCAGAAGGCGGGCCTCATCGAGCCGCTGCAACAGCTCGGTTTTCACGTGGTCGGCTATGGCTGCACCACCTGCATCGGCAACTCCGGCCCCCTGCCGGCCCACGTCAGCCAGGGCATCCAGGACGGCGAACTCATCGCCTGCTCGGTGCTGTCGGGCAACCGCAATTTCGAGGGTCGCGTGCATGCCGAGGTGCGGATGAACTTCCTCGCCTCACCGCCGCTGGTGGTCACCTACGCGCTGGCCGGCAACATGGATATCGACGTCACCCGCGATCCGATCGGCACCGGCAGCGACGGCCAGCCGGTCTACCTGGCCGACATCTGGCCCAGCCAGAAGGAAATCGCCGACACCATAGCCGAGACCGTCACTTCACAGATGTTCCAGAGCAACTACGCGCAGGTGTTCGCCGGCGACAGCCGCTGGGCCGGCATCGACGTGGCCGCCTCGGATCGCTACCACTGGAACAACGACTCCACCTACGTGCAGAACCCGCCCTACTTCGAGGGCATGACGGCCCAGGTGCCCGGCATCGCGCCCATCCAGGGTGCCCGCTGTCTGGCCCTGCTCGGTGACAGCATCACCACCGATCACATCTCCCCGGCCGGCAACATCAAGGCCGACAGCCCCGCGGGCAAGTACCTGATGGAACACGACGTGAAGCCGGTGGATTTCAACTCCTACGGCTCACGGCGCGGCAACCATGAGGTGATGATGCGCGGCACCTTTGCCAATATCCGCCTGCGCAACCTGCTGGCACCGGGCACGGAAGGCGGCTGGACCTGCCATCAGCCCTCCGGCGAGCAGATGAGCATCTACGACGCCGCCATGCGCTACAAGGAGGACGACGTGCCTCTGGTCGTCCTGGCGGGCAAGGAATACGGGACCGGCTCATCGCGCGACTGGGCCGCCAAGGGCACGCGGCTGCTCGGCGTGCGGGCGGTCATCTCGCAGAGCTTCGAGCGCATTCACCGCTCCAACCTGGTGGGCATGGGCGTGTTGCCGCTGAACTTCCTGCCCGGCGAGAGCGCGGACAGCCTGGGCCTGGACGGCAGCGAGGTATTCGGCATCGACGGCCTGGCCCGTGGCGCCCGCGAGGTGACGGTCACGGTGAGTCGAGCCGACGGCAGCCGCAGCAGCTTCACCGCCCGCGTCCGCGTGGACACGCCCAAGGAGTGGGACTACTTCGAAAACGGCGGCATCCTGCAGTACGTGCTGCGCCAGCTCGCCGCCTGAGGCACCAGAGCCGGTTTCCAGGGCCCGCTTCGCCGAACGGCGGGGCGGGCCTTTTCATTCCAGGCCGACGATCACCCCGTCGTCATGCATCACCGCCTGGCCCGCCATGACGGTGTTGAACTTGTGCACGAACTCCGCCCGGCGATCCCAGCGGCGGAAGCACCCGGCATGCAGGCGGCGGCCGGCGTAACGCCACAGCGGATCGCGGCGGGTCAGGAATGCCCGCGTACTGACACACTCGCCGGCCCGGGCCTGTTCGCCACACAGCAGGCAGCAATCCGGATCATCGACATTGCCGCGCATCACGATGCTCAGGCCGTGGCGACCCGGGATTGCCGATGGGCCAGGAAGAAGGGGCGCCCGCTGGCCGCGGTCAGCGCCTCGCCCGGGGCCCGGTTGCACGCCTGGCCATCCACGAAGACCTCCAGCGAGCCCGGTTGCATGACCTGCCAGCACTCGTTGCTGGTCAGCGCCCGCGAGGCGATCACGGTCACCACGTCGTCCGGCGTTGTGAGTTCACTGAAATCCACCTCGGCGCCGGTATCCACCAGTCGGGCCGGCCCGAAAGGCGCGCGCCGCGTGACCCAGCCCAGTTGCGTGCTGCAGTGGGCATACAAGGCCCTGGAATCACTCATCAGGTAGTTGAACACACCGGTGGTCGCGATGTCGGCCGACAACGCCGCCACGAAATCCCACAGCTGGCGGCGCGAGCGCGGGCGGCTCGGGAAGCGCCGCGCAATCTCCCCCAGCATCCAGCAGAAGGCATGCTCGCTGTCGGTGCTGCCGACCGGTGTGAACAGACCCAGGCGGCGCTTCTTCACTGCCCGCAACTGGCCATTGTGAGCGAACACCCAGGTCTGCCCCCACAGCACCCGGCTGAACGGATGGGTGTTCTCCAGGCAGACCCGCCCGCGGTTGGCCAGGCGTATGTGGCTGACGATGATCCGGCTGCGGATGGCATGGCGCTGTATCAGCTCGGCGATGGCCGAGGCCACGCTGGGGCGGGGATCATGGAAAAAACGGCAACCGCGCCCCTCGTACATGGCAATGCCCCAGCCGTCGCGGTGCGGGCCGGTCCGCCCGCCCCGCTGGACGAGGCCACTGAAGCTGAAGCAGAAGTCGGTGGGGACGTTGGCGTTGAGTCCGAGAAGCTCGCACATGCCCGCCGGCTCGCTGAACAGGGCCAGCGAGTATAGAACCGCGGGCCGGATTATTCGAGCCGCGCCCGCCAGCCCACAGCCGGAGGACAGGCTCAGATGCTGACCTTGAACTCCTCGGTGAAGTTGTTGCCTTCGCTGTCGCTGACCGTCGCCTTCAGCACGCCGTCGCCGTCACCGGGCTTGAAGAAGAAACGGAAGCTCGGATCCTCGCTCACCGAGAAACCGGTCTCGGCATGCATGATGAGCTTGTCGTTCCAGGTCAGGCGCACTTCCTTGACGTAGTGCTCCGGCATGATCAGCCGGGTGCGCTGATCCATCTGCATCCCGGTGATATTCGGATGGCTGAGGTTGAACTGACCCAGCAGCAGGTTGTTCTCGTCCGGCTCGCCGATGGTGCGGAACTTCATCCTGCCGATGCGCTCCATGGCTGCCTTCAGATCCGAGCCCAGCGGCGCCGAGCAACCACCCTGGGCCTTGACGAAGTTGGTTGCGATGAAATGCTCGCCGGTATTGAGCGCCGCCACGGCGCGGATGTTGGTGTACTGGTCGATGCGGATGCGCAGCGCAAGGTCGGCCTTGCCGGTTTCGGGCGTGAAATGGAACGTGCCGACGTGGGGCTGCGGGTTCTTGTCGACGAACAGCCACAGCGTCTGGATGTAGCGCTCGGGGGACTGCTTGAAGCGGGCATTGACGCTCACCGGTGTCAGCGACGCGTCCTCGGCGCGGTACGGTGTCTTCAGCTCCATGACGGCACCGGCCTCGCGCATTTCGACACCGGGAAAGAACTTCGGCTTCAGGATGGCCTCCCAGATATCCACCTCCGACTGGTTCGCCAGTGCCGGCAGGGCCAGTTGGGCGCCGGTGACCAGCACCAGCATGCGAATGAGGTTTCGACGTGAAGTATGCATTGCTGTCCTCCTGTTCAGGACCGGGCCCCGACGACGGCGCGCCGGCCCTGCTTGATGTGAGCTCTGCCCGACGCCCGACCGCTGGGCGGCGCCGGCAGCGTGAAAATCATCTGTTCCAGGCAGGCGATGACCTCCGCCAGCCGCGCCGGCGCTGCGAACGCGCGCGCCGTGATCATCGCCCCTTCCAGGCTGGCCACGCAGGTCCGCGCAACACCCTCGGCACTGCCGGCCGGCACCGCGGCGGCCAGCTGCCCGGCCAGCCAGTGCTCGGCACCTTCCCAGAAAGCGCGCACCTGCGCCCGCACGCTCTCGGGCACGGTGTCCTGGGCCGTTGCCAGCACGCAGAACGGGCACAGGCGATCGCCCTCGGCGAAGGTCTCGAGAAACAGGGACGCAAAGCCGCGAAACGCCTCCTGCGGACTCGGGCCCGAGGCGCTGATGGCGTCCAGCGAGGCCTCGAAGGCCAGCCGCGATCGCGCCAGCAGCGCCTCGGCGAGGTCGGCCTTGCTGGGGTAGTAGTAGTGGATGCTGGCCTTGCGGATCCCGACCAGGGCGGCGATGTCGGCGTAGCTGAAGGCATGATAGCCACGCTGCTGCACGAGGCGCTGGGCGCTGTCGAGAATGCGGTCGGAGGTTGCGGGTGTCATGCCTGTATTCTACCTCCTGGTAGGTAGAATACCAGCCTCCCTGTCGGAGCCGTGCGCGTTGCAGCGCAGCATCGAACGCCGGCTGCACCGGGCCCCGGCCAACCCGGGAGCCCGTGCAAATCCTGTACACTCCGACCCATGCCGTCCACCCAGTACCCTGTGCTGTCTGCGCTCCTCGCGAGCGTGCTGGCCTGCGCGCTTCTTGCCCTGGCGGCCGCCGACGAAACCCCGGACGGGCCGACCGGCGATGCCTCCACACTGGCCTCCGAGGCCGAACCAACGACCCCGCCAGCCAGCATCGATGCCGACGGCCGCCGCATCCTGTTCGACGTGAAGAACAACGGCGCCGGGGCCATGCTGGAACTCCTCAGGCGCGCCGAGGAACTGACCGATCCCGAGGCCGGACCACAGCCGCCCTCCGTGGCCATCGTCCTGCACGGGCCGGACCTGGCGCTGTTCGACGAGAATCATCAGCGCGGCGACAGGGCGATCATTGATCTTGCGGGACGGCTCGACGCACGCGGGGTCATCGATTTCAAGGCCTGCCGCGCCACGGCCGCGCGCCTGGGCATCGACCCTGACACGCTGCCGGGCTTCCTGGAGGCGGTGCCCTACGGGCCCACCGAAATCCGGGAACTGAAGCAACGCGGCTATACCGAGTTGTAGGCAGCGGCCTTAATCCCGGGCGAAGTGGTCCCAGCCGGCGAACTCGCTGATCGACCGCCCCGTTGCCCAGCCCGTGAAGGTCACCGCTGCGTCGGCGACGATTTCGCCGATGCAGCGCAGGCTGCAGTCGGGGGTGGCCAGGGCCTCAATCGACGCGGCCTGATCCTTCGCGGCGGTGAACAGCAATTCGAAATCATCACCGCCGGCGAGCGCCGCGGCCAGCGCCACCTCGCGCCCGGCATGCGCGATCGCCGCCGCTGACAGTGGCAGCTGGTCCGTATCGAGGCGAGCGCCGACCCCGCTCGCCGCGAGCACATGGCCGAGATCCTGGCCAAGGCCGTCGGACAGGTCGATGGCCGCCGAGGCGATGCCGGCCAGGGCACGACCGAGTGCGACACGCGGCGTGGGCCATTGCAGACGCTTGCACAGCACGCCGGCAGGCCCGGTTGCGCCGGCCGGCACCTCGAGCCCCAGCCGCGCATCGCCGAGGGTGCCCGACACCCAGAGTTGGTGCCCGGGGCGCGCACCGGCCCGGGTCAGCGCCGGCGCCTCGCACAGATCACCCACCACCGTGACCGTCATCGACAACGGCCCGCGCGTCGTGTCACCGCCGGCCAGCAGCACCTCGTGCTCGCGCGCCAGGGCCAGGAAACCGCGGGCGAAATCCCGCGCCCAGGATGAACGGGTATCAGGCAGTGTCAGGGCCAGCAGGGCGAAGCGCGGCCGCGCACCCATGGCGGCGAGGTCACTCAGGTTCACGGCGAGGGCCTTGTGGCCGACCGCGTCGGCGGGCGCATCGGCGGCGAAGTGAACCCCGGCCACCAGGGTGTCGGTGGCCAGCACGGCAGGGCCGTCAACGCGCACCAGCGCGGCATCGTCGCCGATCCCGAGCAGCAGATCCTCGCGCCCGGGCAACGCTCCGAACAGGGCTTCGATGAGTTCGAACTCGCCGGCGGCCATGCTCCCGGCCTTCAGGTGAGCTCGGGCCGGCTCTCGTGCGGACGCAACTGCCTTGCGAGCCTGTCGAGGCTGGCGTTGACGAACTTGTGCGCCTCCTCGGCGCCGAACATCTTGGCCAGTTCCACCGCCTCGTTCACCACCACCCGCCAGGGCACATCGGGCCGCTCGACCAGCTCCCAGGCGCCGATGAGAAGCACCGCGCTTTCCACCGGGTCCAGGCGCGACCAGTCACGCTCGATGACCTCGGTCAACAGGGCGCGCAACTTCGGAAACTGTTTCGGCACACCGCAGGCAATGGCGCGGAAATAATCCCGATCGACCCGCACCAGCTCACGCTCGGCCACGAACTCGCGCACGATGTCGGTGGGTTCGTGACCGGCCAGCTGCCACTGGTACAGGGCCTGGAGCGCGGCGCGGCGCGCGCCGGCACGTTCGCGCCGGGAGATGGCCATCAGGTGATCTGGCGCATGACGCTCAGCATCTCCAGGCAGGTCACGGCCGCCTCGGCGCCCTTGTTGCCGGCCTTGGTACCGGCCCGCTCGATGGCCTGCTCTATTGAATCGCAGGTCAGCACACCCATGGTCACCGGCACGCCCGCCTGCAGGGAGACGTCGGCAAGACCCTTGCCGCAGGCATTCGCGACGAGGTCGAAGTGCGGTGTGGCCCCGCGGATCACCGCGCCGAGGGCGATGACCGCGTCGCAGCTCTGGGCCAGGCGTTGGGCGGCGAGCGGCAACTCGAAAGCACCGGGCACCTTCACCACCGTTACCGCGGAGGCATCGATACCGTGCATCGCGAGGGTCTCCAGGCAACCGCGCAGCAGTTGCTCGACGATGAAGTCGTTGAAGCGCGAAGCGACGATGCCGAGCCTGACCGAACCCGGCGCTGCAAGGTTACCGGTGACGAGCTTGTATCCAGACATGATGTTTTCCTCCGGTCGGGCGCCGGGTCAGGCGATATGTTCCACGACCTCCAGGCCGAAGCCCGCGAGACCATGGTAGTTCTTCGGGGATGACATGACGCGCATTCGGCGCACACCGAGGTCCAGCAGAATCTGGGCACCGAGTCCAATCACGCGCAGGTCCGGCGGGCGGTTGGCCGGCGGATTGCCGGCACCGGGGAACTCGGCGTAATGCTGGACCTGGCGCAGCAGTTCATCGTTTGCATGCCGGTTGCGCAGGATGACGGCAACCCCGCCTTCATCAGCGATGCGTGTGAGCGCATCCCGCAGGGGCCAGCCGGCATCCTGGCGCGCATTGCCGGTCAGATCGTTGATCGGGTTGGCCACGTGCACACGTACCAGTGGCGGCGTGTCGGGGTCGAGTTCGCCGGCCACCATGGCGAAGTGCAGCTGCCCGCTGAGTTTCTCTTGGTAGGCATACAGGCGGAAATCCCCGAACACGGTGGGCAGTTCGCACTCGCTGGCACGGTGCACGGTTTTCTCCGTGTGCAGGCGATGCTCGATCAGGGCGACGATACTGCCCATCAGCAGGCCATGCTGGCGGGCGAACGCGGCGGCCTGCCCGGCATCCATCAGCTCGCCCTCGGTATTGAGCATCTCGCAGGTGCAGGCGGCGGGAAACCGCCCCGCCATGCGGGCGATGTCGCTGCCGGCCTCGGTGTGTCCGGCCCGGGTCAGCAC
>CAYGQN010000143.1:0-831 GCA_964351795.1 uncultured Gammaproteobacteria bacterium | reverse complement strand
ATCATGGGGAACACGTGGCCCGGCTGGACGATATCGGCGGGCCTGGCGCCCGGGGCCACCGCCGCGCGGATGGTGGTGGCGCGGTCGGCGGCGGATATGCCGGTGGTAACGCCCTCGACCGCCTCGATGGACACGGTGAACTGTTCGCTGTCGTCCTCCAGGACTTCCCCGCCCATCAAGGGCAGGCCAAGCTCGCGGCAACGCTCCGGGGTGAGCGTCAGGCAGACGAGCCCGCGCGCATGCGTGGCCATGAAATTGATGTGGTCGGCCGCGACCGCGTCGGCCGCAATCATCAGGTGCGCCCGCTTGACCGGTCCGTCGGTGTCGAGCAGCACGATCATTTTCCCGGCACGGAAATCGGCAATGAGGTCCGGGATCGGATCGAACTGGATGTTGCTGTCAGTCATAGGGTGGTTCCGCCTGGTATCGACCGTTCCGCGCTGCGCGCGGCGGGGCCCGTTCAGCCCCGTGGAATGAAGCCGGCGCGCTCCAGGACGGCCTTGTCCAGGCCGTCGCCACTGCCGGCACCGGCGCTCAGCAGGCGCTCGAGGTAGCGCGCGATGATATCCACTTCGAGATTCACGCGCATCCCCGGTCGGTAGGTTCGTATGTTGGTGTTGGCCCGCGTGTGCGGGATGATCTGCACGTCGAACTCCTCGCCTGCCACGGCATTGACGGTAAGGCTGACACCGTCGATGGTGATCGAGCCCTTGCGGGCGATGTAGCGGGCAAGTTCGACCGGCGCACGGAAGCGGTAGCGTGCCGAGCGATCCTCCTCGTGGATGCTCACCACGGTGCCCATCCCGTCCACGTGACCGCGGACCAGGTGCC
>CAYGQN010000142.1:3001-9785 GCA_964351795.1 uncultured Gammaproteobacteria bacterium | reverse complement strand
AACGCCGGTAGCGAGTGCGCCACGGAGGGCGCGCGAGCGGTAGCGGGGCGGGTCATCGCCGCGACACCCACCTCGAACTGCGACTGCCACGAACGAAGCCACCGGTCACAATCCCGGCGAAGGCGGCGAACCGGGCCGCCGCGCCATCCACTCCAAACCACGGCACTCCGAACGAAGCCGCCATCGCGACTCCCACCAACAACAACGCCACCCGGGACGAAGCCGCCATCCCCGACGCCGGCGCTATCGCGGCTGAAGCCGCTCCTACGGGAGGTGGGGCTGTCGACCGGGCAAACGCGGTTGGAGCCCGTTGCCGCGGATAAGATAAAATGGCGCGTTTGCGGATGCCCGCGCGGGGTGTTCCACGTCAATACTGCCAGGAGAGAGTATCCATGACTGATTACGTTGCCCCGGTTGACGACATGCTGTTTGCCATCCGTGAGCAGGCCGGCCTTGCCCGGGTGCAGGCGCTGCCTGACTTCGCGGAAGCATCCGATGATGTGGTCGAGGCCGTGCTCGAGGAAGCCGGCAAGTTCGGCAACGGCGTGCTGAGGCCCATCAACCACAGCGGCGACATGGAGGGGACCCGCGTCGAGAACCAGGCCGTGGTCAGCGCCAGCGGGTTCCGCGACGCCTACCGGCAGTTCATGGAAGCAGGCTGGCCGAGCGTGGCCCTGCCGCCGGAATTCGACGGCCAGGGCCTGCCGCAGACCCTCGCGGTGCCCGTGGCCGAGTTGTGGTCCGGCGCCAACCTGGCCTTCTCGCTGTGCCCGATGCTGACCCAGGGCGCGGTCGATGCGCTGCTGCTCCACGGCTCCGATGAACTCAAGCGGCGCTTCCTGCCCAGGCTGGTCTCCGGCGAATGGACGGGAACGATGAACCTCAGCGAGCCGCAGGCCGGTTCGGACCTGGCCGCCGTCAAGGCCCGTGCCGAGCCCGACGGCGAGCACTGGCGCATCTTCGGCCAGAAGGTCTGGATCACCTGGGGCGACCACGACTTCACCGACAACATCCTGCACCTGGTCCTGGCGCGTGCCCCCGACGGCCCGCCCGGCACCAAGGGCATCTCACTGTTCCTGGTGCCGAAGTTCCTGGTGAACGAGGACGGCAGTATCGGCGAGCGCAATGACGTCTTCCCCGTGTCCGTGGAGCACAAGCTCGGCATCAACGCCAGCCCGACCTGCGTGCTGCAGTACGGCGACAACGGCGGTGCGTTCGGCTACCTGGTCGGAGAACTGCACAACGGCATGGCCTGCATGTTCACGATGATGAACGAGGCGCGGCTGCAGGTGGGCCTGGAGGGCGTGGGCATCGCCGAGCGTGCCTACCAGGCGGCGGCCGCCTTCGCGAAGGATCGCGTGCAGGGCTCCGTGCCCGGCATGCCCGAACGCGTCACCATCGTCCACCATGCCGACGTGCGGCGCATGCTGCTCATCATGCGCGCCGGCACCGAGGCGATGCGCGCCGTCGCCTATGTCACCGCCGCGGCGGTGGACCACTGGCACCACGGTGCCGACGCCGCCGCCAGGGAGAAGGCCGGCGCGCGCGTGGCGCTGCTCACGCCCATCGTCAAGGGTTGGTGTACCGAGCTCGCCCAGGAGATCACCTCGCTGGGTGTGCAGATCCACGGCGGCATGGGCTATGTGGAGGAAACCGGCGCGGCCCAGCACATGCGCGATGCCCGTATCACGCCCATTTACGAAGGTACCAACGGCATCCAGGCCCTGGACCTGGTCGGGCGCAAGGTCGTACGCGACGGCGGCCGGGCGCTGGCGGACCTGCTTGCCGAGATGCGCGTGGTGGTGGATGCGCTGCGCGAGGCCGGTGACGCGGGGCTCGATGCCATCGCCGGTGAGCTGGAAGCCGGCATCGATGGTGTGCAGGCGGCTGCGGACTGCATCCTCGGCAGCTGGCAGGACGACGTTCACGCCATGGGCGCGGCAGCCTTCAACTTCATGATGCAGCTCGGCACCGTCTGTGGCGGCTGGCAGATGGGCCAGGCGGCACTCGCGGCCACGCGGCGGCTGGCCGAAGGGGAGGGCAACAGCCAGTTCCTGGAGGCCAAGCTGGTGACGGCGCGCTTCTATGCCGAGCACTACCTGCCGCGCGCCGATGCCTACCGTCGGGCGGCGATGGCCGGCAGCGATATCGTCATGGCCATGCCGGCCGAGGCGTTCTGACGCCCCGGCCGTTACGGCGGGCTCAGCCGATCGCGCCCTGCGCCCGCAGGGCGTCGATTTCAGCCTGGTCCAGGCCGAGTTCGGCCAGCACCACATCACTGTCGCGGCCGGCCTCCGGCGGCGCCGACGGCGTTGCCGGCGGCGTCCCGCTGAAGCGCGGCGCCGGCGCCGGCTGGGTAACGCCGTCGATCTCCACGAAGGTGTTGCGGGCGCGGTTGTGCGGGTGGTCCGGCGCCTCGTCGATATCCAGCACGGGCGCGAAGCAGGCGTCGGTGCCTTCCAGGGCCTCGCACCACTGCGCGCGGGTCCGCTGGCGGAACACGGCGGCCAGTTTCTCGCGCAGGGCCGGCCAGCGATCCGGGTTCATGCGGTCGTCATGGAAATCCGGATCGTCGATGCCGCACTTCTCCAGCAGCAGATCATAGAAGGCCGGCTCGTTGGCGCCCACGCTGACATGGCGGCCGTCAGCGCATTCGTAGCAGCCGTAGAAGTGCGCGCCGCCATCGATGCGGTTGCGCCCGCGTGACTGCCAGGCACCGGCGGCCTGCATGCCGTAGACCATGCCCATGAGCACCGCCGAGCCGTCCGACATCGCGGCATCGACCACCTGGCCCTGGCCGCTGCGGGCCGCGTTCAGCAGCGCGCAGACCATGCCGTAGGCCAGCATGAGCCCGCCGCCGCCGAAATCACCCACCAGGTTGAGTGGCGGTGGTGGCGGGCGATCCGCCGGACCCATGTGCGCCAGCGCGCCGGACAGGGCGATGTAGTTCAGATCGTGGCCGGCGGTTTTCGCCAGCGGGCCATCCTGGCCCCAGCCGGTCATGCGCCCGTACACCAGCGCCGGATTGCGCGCCAGGCACACGTCCGGGCCGAGGCCGAGGCGCTCCATCACGCCGGGCCGGAAGCCCTCGATGCTGCCAGCGGCGCCCTCCACCAGCCGCAGCGCGATGTCCACGGCAGCCGGGTCCTTGAGGTTCAGCGCCAGTGAGCGGCGGCCGCGGTTCAGCACGCCGTAGCGCCCCGGGTTGTACACGTCCCATTTCTGACCGGCGTAATGGCCGGGGGCGACGGCGCGATCCAGCCGGATGACGTCCGCGCCCATGTCGGCGAGCATCATGCCGCAGAACGGGCCCGGGCCAATGCCGGCGAATTCGATGATGCGGATTCCTGCAAGCGGTCCCATGCTGTCCCTTCAGTTTGTCTGTGTTGGTAGCGTGCGGGCCCGGATCACAAGACGAACGGACGCCGCGTGGTGGCTTCGGCGGTCAGTGCAGCTCCTGCACGAATTCGCGCACCGCGCAGGCGCTGCCTTCGGGCTCGCTGAACAGGAACAGGTGGCCACCTTCGACCCGCGTGCGCTGCGCCTGCGGCAGGCAGGCGTGCAGCATGCGGGCGTTGCTCTCGGTGACGATGATGTCGTCCGAGCCGCTCATCACGAGCGTGGGCTGGCGCAGCAGCCACAACCACGGCACCGGGTTCCAGTACATGCCGGCACGCATCTGTTCCTGGTAGCTCTGCGGGTCCGGCATCAACCAGGCGGCGGCCTGGGCGGCCAGGAAATCGGCGTTGTCGCTGGCGGCATCGCCGTACAGCAATGGCGCGATGCGCAGGTACTCCTCCACCGAGGCCGGTGGCGGATGGCAGGTCAGCGCTGTCAGCACGCGCGGGTCGACCGCCGGGAACAGGCTGCTGGCCATGGTGGCCGCCAGGACCAGCGCGCGCACCCGGGTCGGCTCGCTGCGGGCGAGGTTCAACGCCACCGCGCCGCCCCAGGACAGGCCGATCACATCCGCGCTGTCGATGCCGGCATCATCCATCAGCGCCAGCGCCAGCGCCGCGGCGGCACTGTGCGTGCACTCGAAGTTGCTGCGCGGCGAGCCGCCGCAGCCGGGCAGGTCCAGCGCCACCCAGGGCAATGGGGCCAGTGCCTCGAGAAACGGGCGTGCCATCGCCAGGCCGGCACCCATGCCGTTCAGGAACAACAGCGGACGGCCGGCGCGCGGATCACCCCCCACCCCGATATGGACCGGGATGCGCCCACCGCGCCACGGCAGTTCAAGGATACTGGTGGCCGAAGCCGGCATAGGTACGCCCCCCGATGCTGGCCGGCATGCCGGCCAGCGGCAATTCGATTCCCCCTCGTGGGGGAACCGCACTCCTGGTGCCCGCGCATGTTAGCAGCAATCCCCGGTGCTCCGGCTTGCCTGCCCGGCGGGTGCGGCGTAGCGTTCCATGTCATGGCCGGGGACAGCATGCGCACGGAGACGGTGGTTCTGCTGGATGCTGATGGCCATGCCGCCCAGCCCTGGCTGGCCTGCCTGCGGGCGCGGCTGGCGCTTGACGTGGTGGCGGTGGATGCCCCGATGCCCTCCGCACACAGCGGGCAATGCCTGCTGCTGGCGGCGTCGACACCCGACGCGGCCCTGGCCCTGCTGCGGCGCCTGCCCGGGGGCTTCGATGCCCCCGCCCGGGTAGTGCTGCTGCCGGCCGCCGGCAACGACGACGTACAGGCCTGCCTCGCGGCAGGGGCAGACGAATGCGTTGCGGTCACGCCGCCTTGTGCCGGGCATGCGCTGGAGGCCCTGGCACGGGCCCGCGGCCGTTACCGGCAGCGCATGCGTGCGTTGGCGATGCTGCTGGAGGAACTGCCGCAATCGGCCCTGCGCGTGGACAGCCACGGCACGGTGCTGGCGACCAATGCCGCGGCACGGCGCCTGCTGGGCGAGCCGGCCGTGGTGCCGGGGGACGACCTGCTGTGCCAACTCGCCACGGTGGACGCTGCTGCGCCGGGCGAGTGCCTGGCGGCGGCCCTGGCCAGCCCGGGCAGTGCGCACAGCTGCGAGGTGCCGCTGGGGCCCGGGGGAGTCCCCCGGCGCCTGTGCTTCAGCGCCGCACCATCCGCCCACCCGGCCAGCGTGCTCGTCAGCATCGATGCGCTGCCGGCAGACGAGCACAGCCGCGAGGCCCTGGCCGACAGCGAGCTGCGCTTCCAGCGCGCTTTCGATGCCTTCCCGGGTTCCATCGTCATCTCCGACATCGACAACCATGAAGTGCTGGAGGTCAACGCCGGCTTCGTGAAGCAATGGGGTATTGCGCGGGAAGCAGCCATCGGTGCCAACATCCGCGATTTCGGCTGGGCCGAACCTGCCCTGCGCGAGGAGTACTCGCGCCTGTTGCGCGAGCAGGGGGAGGTGCGCAATTTCGCGGCCCGCCTGTGCCCGAATCCGCAGGATGTGCGTGACTGCCGCCTGTACGGCACGCTGATCGAATACCAGGGCCGGCGTTGCAGCTTCGGCATTGCCATTGATGTCACCGAGCTGGAGTCCAGCCTGGCTGCCCTGCGCCGCAGCGAGGAGCGCCAGCGCATGCTGCTCGAGGCGACCCGCGTGGTGCCCTGGGAGGCGGACCCGCACACGCGCGACTTTATCGTGGTCGCCGCCAGCGCCGAAACATTGCTGGGCCATCCGGGCGAGGACTGGCTGCGGCCGGGTTTCTGGCGCGCCCACATCCACCCGGCGGACCGTGACGCGGTGCTCGCGCGCAGCGCGCAGGCGATCGCGGCCGGGGAAAGTCATACGCTGGACTACCGCATGCACCATCGCGATGGCCGCGAGGTCTGGGTGCGCGATGTCGTGTCGGTATCCGGCCCGCCCGGCGCCGTGGCCCTGCGCGGGGTGAAGATCGATATCACCCCGCTGCGCCAGACCGAACAGGCGCTGCAGAAGGCACATCAGCGCCTCTGGCACCATGTGAACAATACGCCGCTGGCGGTCATCGAGTGGGACAGCGAGTTTCGCATCCGGCACTGGTCGGAGCGGGCCGAGGCGCTGTTCGGCTGGACGGCAGGGCAGGCGATGCAGCGCGGCTTCGCGGACTGGGCACTGGTGGCGCCCGAGGAAGTCGAGCGCGTGCGCGAGCATGTGCGCGACATTCTCCACCATCGTGCCAGCCAGCTCGTCATGCGCACCCGCAACGTCACCCGCGACGGGCAGCTGCTCGAATGCGAGTGGTACAACTCCGTGCTCTACGACGAGCAGGGTCGCATCGAGTCCGTGCTTTCCCAGGTGCTGGACGTGACCGGGATCACCGGCGCCCTGACCGAGCTGGATCGCCAGCGCAGTTACCTCGATGCCATCGTCAACACCCAGCCCGACATCGTGTTCGTGAAAGACGCGGACGGGCGTTTCCGCTTCGCCAACCAGGCGATGGCGGCGTTCTATGGCACCGACGTCGACACGCTCATCGGCCGCACGGACGAGGATTTCTACCCGGACCGGGCGGGGGTCGCGCAGTTCGTGGCCGGGGACCGCCGGGTACTGGCGTCCGGTGAGGAGTTGTTCCTGGCGGAGGAATACGTGGTCGATCGGCAAGGTCGCGGGCGCTGGCTGCAGACCACCAAGCGGCCACTGGACACCGGTGGTGGCGGTCGCCAGGTGCTGGGCGTCTCAGTGGACATCAGCGCGCTGAAGTTCGCCTCGCGACTGCTGGAGGTCGAGCGCGAATTCCTGGCCCTGGTCAGCGCCAACATGACACTGGCGGCCGCCTTCGAAGTCATGCGCACCGGGATCCAGTCGCTGGTGCCAGCCTGTCGGTGCACTGTGTTC
>CAYGQN010000142.1:0-2991 GCA_964351795.1 uncultured Gammaproteobacteria bacterium | reverse complement strand
GTGTTCACGGCTGCCGCCGACGGCGAAGCCGTGTGCCCGGTGGCCGGCGACAGGCCGGATGATGCGCGCGCGTTGACGATCGTGCGCACGGTACTCGCCAGCGGCCAGGCGTGCCTGGACAGCCGACCCGCTGCCGGGCCGGTTATCGGCACGCAGGCCAGCCTGCAGACCCTGTGGGCCAACCCGATCATGCTCAGTGACGGCCGGCCCGGCGGCGTCATCGTGCTGTCCTTTGCCGGTCCCTGGCAGCCCGACGCCGGCCACCTGGATATCCTCGCCCGTCTCAGCACGCTGGCGCGCGTGGCCATCGAGCACGCCCGCTCGGCGGCTGAGTTGCAGGCCCACCAGGCCAATCTCGAGCAACTGGTGGCCGAGCGTACCGCGCAGATTGCCGCGGCCAACGTGGAGCTGGAGGCCTTTGCCTACAGCGTCTCGCATGATCTGCGCACCCCGCTGCGCGGCATCGATGGCTTCGCCCGCGCACTGGCCGAGGATTACGGCGACCGGCTCGACGCCAACGGCCACGATTACCTGCAACGGATCCGGCGCGCCAGCCAGCGCCTGGGTCGCATGATCGACGATCTGCTGGCCTACTCCGG
Organism: uncultured Gammaproteobacteria bacterium; assembly: GCA_964351795.1. GTDB lineage: Bacteria > Pseudomonadota > Gammaproteobacteria > JADZEE01 > JADZEE01 > CAYGQN01. Next base: position 2,392 of record CAYGQN010000142.1, on the reverse strand, counting down.
GGTGTCGCGCCGGGAAATGGCGACCGGCTCCGTCGACCTGTCGGCACTCGCCCGCGAGGTCGTCGAGGAGCTGCGCCGCGGCGAGCCCGAGCGTGGCTGCGAGGTCAGCATCGAGCCCGGTTGCCGCGCCGAAGGCGATGAGACCCTGCTGCGGATACTGCTGCAGAACCTGCTGGGCAATGCCTGGAAGTTCACTGCCGGCACACCCGCGGCGCGGATCGGTTTCGGCCGCAGCGAGGAGGATGGTGAGCCCGGCTTCTGCGTCAGCGACAACGGCGTCGGCTTCGACATGAAGTACGCCGAGCGGCTGTTCCAGCCGTTCCAGCGCCTGCACCGGCTGGAGGAGTTCGAGGGCTCGGGGGTGGGCCTGGCATCAGCCGAGCGCATCATCGGCCGTCATGGCGGGCGGATCCGGATTGCATCCGCGCCGGGGGAGGGCACCCGGGTGGTGTTCGTGCTGGGCACGCAGGCCGGGGCGCCCATTGATGCGCAGCGGCGCGAAGGCGCGGCCTGAGGGCTCGGCGGCATCACGCGCAACCCCGCTCGGAGCCATCGCTGAAGGCCTCGCTTGCGGCATTGCCCGGACGCGGCGCTTTCAGCCGCGGCTCACAGCCCGGGTCATTCCTCGTCCGGGTCGATGGCCAGCAGCTCCATGCCTTCGCTCGGTACGGTGTCGCCCTCGCCGAAATGGATCCTCGCCACCGTGCCGGCGATGCTGGCGCGGACGGTATGTTCCATCTTCATGGCCTCCAGGATGAGCAGGGCCTGGCCGGGCTCGACCGTCTGCCCCTCGCTCACCAGCAGGCGCGTGACGGTGCCGGGCATGGGCGCGGCGAGGCTGCCGCTGCCGGCCTGCTCGCTGCGCTCGCGTTGCCGCGGATCGAGCCACTGCAAACGCAGGTGCGCCCCGTCCAGGAACACATCGATGGCCTGTCCGCGCCGATACAGCCATGCGCGCCGGCGCAGGCCAGCCTGGCTGAAGACCATGCCATCCCCGGCAAGCCGCTCCAGGCGCAACGGGTCCGTGTCGGGTCCGGCACCGGCGAGGCTGGCGGTGAGCGCCGGGTCGTCGGCGCGCAGCTGGATATCCAGGTCCTGGCCGGCCGGCAGCCGGAATCGCCAGGCGCCAGTGCGCGGCAGGTTCAGGCGGAATGCCGGGGATGCCGCCCACGGATCCTGACCGCTGTCGTCACGCGCGTGCGCCGCCAGCCACAGGGCTGTCGCGCAGGCAGCCGCCACGGCATCGCCGGCATCGCCGGCCAGGCTCCCGGCATGGCGCTCGATGAAGTGCGTGTCCAGGTTTGCGGCCACGAACGCCGGATGGGAGACGATGGCCCGCAGGAAATCACGGTTGGTGCGCAGGCCGGTCAGGCGCGTGTCGGCCAGGGCCCTGGCAGCGCGCCGCAGCGCGGCCCCGCGGTCCCGATCGTGGACGATGATCTTGGCGATCATCGGGTCGTAGTGCACGCCGATGGCATCGCCGGCCCGCACGCCGGTATCGATGCGGGTATGGGCGTCGGCGGCAGGAAAGTGCAGGTCGGCGATGGTGCCGGTGGCGGGCAGGAAGTCGCGCTCCGGATCCTCGGCGTACAGGCGCATCTCCACCGCGTGGCCGCGCAGCGGGATGTCGGCCTGCGCCAGCGGCAGCCGGGCGCCGGCGGCAACCTGCAGCTGCCAGTCCACCAGGTCCAGGCCGGTGACCATTTCGGTGACCGGGTGCTCCACCTGCAGCCGGGTATTCATCTCCATGAAGTAGAAGCGACCGTCCTCGTCGAGCAGGAACTCCACGGTGCCGGCACCGGTGTAGTCGATGGCGAGCGCGGCCTGCACGGCCGTGTCCCCGAGTGAGCGCCGCAGCGCCGGGTCCAGGCCCGGTGCCGGTGCCTCCTCGATGATTTTCTGGTGGCGGCGCTGGATCGAGCAATCGCGCTCGTACAGGTACACGCCATTGCCATGGGTGTCGCAGAACACCTGCACTTCCACGTGCCGCGGGCGGGTCAGGAAGCGCTCCAGCAGCAGGCCGGGATCCCCGAAGGAGGCCTGCGCCTCGCGCTGGGCGGCGGCGATGGCCTCGGCCAGTTCTCCGGCCTCGCGCACCACGCGCATGCCCTTGCCGCCACCGCCGGCCACCGGCTTGATGAGCAACGGGAAACCCATGCCGGCCGCCGCCTCGGTGAGCGTGGCCAGCGACTGCGACTCGCCGTGATAACCGGGCAGTATGGGCACGCCGGCCGCGTCCATCAGGGCCTTGGCCGCGCTCTTGGAGCCCATGGCGCGAATGGCCGCGGCAGGCGGGCCGACGAAGACAATCCCGGCGCCAGCGCAGGCCTGGGCGAAGGCGGCCGACAGCTACCTCCTTGCCGACCGGCTGATCGACGCCGCCCGGGGCAGC
>CAYGQN010000141.1:0-9800 GCA_964351795.1 uncultured Gammaproteobacteria bacterium | reverse complement strand
CCCCCGACCCCCGGAGATCCCGCATGAGCGTGCGTAGTTACGAGACCATTGTCCCGGCCATCGATGCCAGCGCCTGGGTGGCCCCCGAGGCCGTGGTCATCGGCCGCGTGCAGCTTGGCCGGCAGGTGTCGATCTGGCCCTGCGCGGTACTGCGCGGGGATGTCTGTCGCATCGAGGTCGGCGCGCGCAGCAACATCCAGGATGGCGCCGTGGTCCACGGCAGCAGCGCATCGCCCATGCTCCCGGACGGTTCCGACACGGTACTCGGCGAGGGAGTGACGGTGGGTCACAACGCCATCCTGCACGGCTGCCACGTGGGCGATTATTCGCTGGTCGGCATGGGTGCGACGGTGCTCGATGGTGCCGTGCTGGCGGCGGGCTGCATGGTCGCCGCCGGGGCGCTGGTGCCGCCCGGCAAACACCTGGAGGGCGGCTGGCTGTGGGTCGGCTCGCCGGTGCAGCGCGCGCGGCCGCTGAGCGACCGCGAGCGCGATTACATGCGCGAATCCGCCGATCACTACGTGAATCTCATCGCCGCGCACCGTAACGCGGAGAGCTGCTGAGTCCGACCGGCCCGGGCAGCACCGGCGCTGGCCGGCGACAGGCCGCCAGTGGTGCATGGCGCGGCGTGACTGGCCGGCTGTCGGCCGGGGCCTGGGCCAGGGCCAGGGCCCAGGCAAGGTGTTCCGGCAGTGGCGGGCTTGTCAGTCGCCCGTTGCGGGCAGCGCCGGCAGGCCCAGCACCCGGGCGCTGCGCGTGGCGATGTCGGTGTTGTCCAGGAGGCCGGCGAAGGCCTCGCTGCCGGGGCCGAAGGCGAACAGCGGCACATCGACAGCGCTGTGGTGGCGCGTGACGAAACCGACGTGCGGCCGGCCGCCGGCCGGCTCACCGGCCAGCACCGCCATGCCGCCGGTCTCGTGATCCGCGGTCACCAGCATCAGCGTGCAACCGTGGCGCCCGGCGAACTCGCGTCCAACCGCGACCGCTTCATCGAAGGCAAGCAGGTGCTCGATGACCATGTCGGGATCGCGGCTGTGGCCGCCCCAGTCGATCTGGCTGCCCTCGATCATCAACACGAAACCGCCCGGGTGCCCGCCCACGCGGCGCAGGGCGGCGCGGGTCATGGCCGCCAGTGACGGCTCGTCGCTGGCGCCTTCCAGTGCCTCCAGGGCAAACAGCCCCAGCAGCGGCCGTGTGCCGCCCGCGGCCCGGCCGAGGGCAGCGGCGTTCCTGGGCAGGGCGTAGCCGAGGGCCCGGGCCTGGGCCAGCAGGTCAAGATTGTCGTCGCGTTCACTGCCGCGGCTTGCCTGCGGCAGGAAGAAGCCACGGCCGCCGCCGAGGATGACATCGAGGCCGGCCAGCACCAGCTGGCGCGCGATTTCCGCCTCCATGTCGCGCTCGCGCACGTGGGTGGCGAAGGCGGCCGGGGTGGCGTGGGTGACCGACGAGGTGGCCACGACGCCGCTGGCATAGCCGGCATCGCGCGCCAGTTCCATGATGCCGGTGACGGTATTGCCGGCGGCATCCTGGCCAATGCGGCCGTTGCGGGTCTTGATGCCGGCGCTCATGGCCGTGGCCGAGGCCGCCGAGTCGGTGACGATGGTGTCCAGAGCATGGGTGCGGACCAGGCCGAGTACCGGCAGGGTTTCCATGTGCAGTCGCCCGCTCGCCCCGTGCGCGGCATGGCGGGCCGCATTGATCTGCGCCAGGCCCATGCCGTCACCGATGAACAGCAGCAGGGAGTGGCGCTCGCAGGCGCCCGGTCCGGCGCTGACCGCGGTGCCGGTGGTCAGCAGCAGGGCGCCCAGCAACGCGCCCAGTGCGGGATGAAAGGCTTTCATAAGGGTTCCGGAGATTCTATCCTGCGCCACCGCAGGCGGTGAGGAGTATGCCCATGTCCATGGCCGAAGCATTCGATGCCAACGCGTTCGAGGTGATTGTAGTCGGTGGCGGTCATGCCGGCACCGAGGCGGCGCTGGCCGCCGCGCGCGCGGGTGCCCGCACGCTGCTGCTGACCCAGAATATCGAAACGCTGGGGCAGATGTCATGCAACCCGGCCATCGGCGGTATCGGCAAGGGCCACCTGGTCCGGGAAATCGACGCCCTGGGCGGGCTCATGGCAGAGGCCGCCGACCGCGCCGGGATCCAGTTCCGCACCCTCAACGCCAGCAAGGGCCCGGCCGTGCGCGCCACCCGGGCCCAGATCGACCGCGCCCTGTACCGGGCGCAGGTACGCGCCGTGCTGGAGAACACGCCCGGCCTGGCGCTGTTCCAGCAATCGGTGGAGGATCTCATCATTCGCGGCGATGCCGTCACCGGCGTGCGCACGCAGATGGGCCTTGAGTTCCACGCGCCTGCGGTGGTGCTCACGGTCGGCACTTTCCTTGGCGGGCTGATCCACGTCGGCCAGAGCCGCTACCAGGGCGGGCGCGCCGGCGACGCACCTGCCAACGCCCTTGCCGGGCGCCTGCGCGCGCATGGCCTGGCGGTGGGACGCCTGAAGACCGGCACCCCGCCGCGCCTGGACGGCCGCAGCCTGGATTACGCCCGCATGCAGCCCCAGCCCGGCGATGATCCCGCGCCGGTGTTCTCATTTCTCGGCGACCCATCCCAGCATCCGCGCCAGGTCGAGTGCCACATCACCACCACCACGGCGCAGACCCACGACATCATCCGTGCCGCGCTGCACCGCTCGCCGCTGTACAACGGCGACATCGAAGGCACCGGGCCGCGCTACTGCCCGTCCGTTGAGGACAAGGTCGTGCGCTTCGGCGAGCGGGACTCCCACCAGGTGTTCGTGGAGCCGGAAGGCCTCGGCACCACCGAGGTCTACCCCAACGGCATCTCCACCAGCCTGCCGTTCGACGTACAGCAGGCGCTGGTGCACAGCATCCCCGGCTTCGAGGCGGCGCACATCACGCGGCCCGGCTACGCTATCGAATACGATTTCTTCGATCCGCGGGAACTGCGACCCTCGCTGGAGTCGCGCGCCATCGGCGGGCTGTTCCTGGCCGGCCAGATCAACGGCACCACCGGCTACGAGGAGGCAGCGGCCCAGGGCCTGGTGGCGGGCCTGAACGCGGCCCGGCAGGTGCAGGGGCAGCCCGCCTGGTCGCCGCGTCGTGACGAGGCCTACATCGGCGTGCTCATCGACGACCTCATCACCCGCGGCACCACCGAGCCGTATCGCATGTTCACCAGCCGTGCCGAGTACCGCCTGCTGCTGCGCGAGGACAACGCCGACCTGCGCCTGACGCCCATCGCGCGCGAACTCGGCCTGGTCGACGATCGGCGCTGGGGCCGCTTCCAGGCGCGCCGCGAAGCCATCGATGCCGGCCGTGCGCGGCTGCAGCGCACCCGCGTGCAGCCGGCCAGCCCCGCCGCGGCCCGCCTCGACGCCGTGCTGGAGCGTCCGCTGGCGCGCGACGTGAGCCTGTACGACCTGCTGCGCCGGCCGGGCGTGACCCTGGCGGACATGACCGATCTGCCCGATCTTGAAACCCCGGCCCTGCCGGCCGACGTCGCGCTGCAACTGGAAACCGAGGCCCGATACAGTGGCTACGTCGAGCGCCAGCAGGCCGAGATCGAGCGCCAGCGCCAGCACGAGGAAATGCCGATCCCCGACGATTTCGACTACGCGGCCGTCCCGGGCCTGTCGGCCGAGGCCCGGCAGAAGCTGGCCCGGCACCGGCCGGCCACGCTTGGCCAGGCCGGGCGGATTGCCGGTGTCACGCCGGCCGCCGTGTCGCTGCTGCTGATCCGCCTGCGGCGCAATGGCACCGGCCTCGCCCGCAGCGCCTGAGGGTGCGGGCCTGGCGGCCGCCTGCGCCCGCCTGCGCGAGGGCATGCTGGTGCTCGGGCTGGACGACCCCGTCCAGCAGGACCAGGTTGCCGCCTACCTGCAGCTGCTGGTGCGCTGGAACCGCGCCTACAACCTCACCGGCACGCGCGAGCCGCAGGCGCTGGTGGTGCGGCACCTGCTGGACTGCCTGGCCATCGCCCCGCACGTGGACCGTTCGCCGGTGCTGGATCTTGGCGCCGGCGCCGGCCTGCCCGGCCTGCTGCTGGCCATCGTCCGCCCGGGCAGCCGCTTCACCCTGCTCGACAGCAATGCCAAGAAGGTGCGCTTCATGAACCAGGTGCGGATCGAACTCGGCCTTCGCAACGTCGAGGTCCTGCGCGCCCGCGCGGAGGCCCTGCAGCGCCCGGGCGCTTTTGCGCTGGCCACCGCCCGCGCGGTGAGCGAGCCGGAGACGGCGTACGCACTGCTGGCCCCGCTGCTGGCACCGGGCGGCGAAGCCCTGCTCATGCAGGGCCCCCGGGACGAGGCCGTCATTGCCCGGCTGCGGGCGGCGGGCCGGGCGGTACGGGTGCTGCCGGTTGCTGTACCGGGCCTGGCCGAGCCGCGCCACCTGCTGGCCATCGGCCGCTAGCGGCTGCGACGAGCAGCCTGATACAGTGCCATAATGCGCGCCCGGCTCCGCCAGGGGCCATCGCAACTGTTGCGAGCAAACGGAACGGCAGGCAAATGACCAAGGTACTGGCGGTAGCCAATCAGAAAGGCGGGGTCGGCAAGACGACGACCAGCGTCAATCTCGCGGCATCGCTGGCAGCGACCCGCCGCCGCGTCCTGCTGATCGATCTGGACCCGCAGGGCAACGCCACCATGGGCAGCGGCGTCGACAAGCGCAGCCTGGAGCGCTCCAGCTTCGACCTGCTGATGGCCGAGGCGAGCGTTGCCGACTGTGCCCTGGCGCTCGAGCGCACCGGCTATTCGCTGGTGCCCTCCAACGCCGATCTCACCGGTGCCGAGGTCGGCCTGCTGGAGGAGATCGGTCGTGAGCTGCGGTTGCGCAGCGCGCTGGCACCGACCCTGCCCGACTACGATTACGTGCTCATCGACTGCCCGCCGTCGCTGAACATGCTGACCATCAATGCCCTGGCGGCCGCGAACGGCGTCATCGTGCCCACGCAGTGCGAGTACTACGCCCTGGAGGGGCTGTCGGCCCTGCTCGAGACAATCGAGAAAATCCGGAAAATCCTGAACCCCGAACTGAAGATAGAAGGTTTCCTGCGCACCATGTATGACCCGCGCAACAACCTGGCCAACCAGGTTTCCCAGCAGCTCACCAAGCATTTCGGCGAACGTGTGTACCGCACGCTGATCCCGCGCAACGTACGCCTGGCCGAGGCACCCAGCCACGGGCTGCCGGCGCTGCTGTACGACAAGAGCTCCAGCGGTGCGCTCGCCTACCTGGCCCTGGCCGGGGAAATGCTGCGCCGTGAAGGCGGCGCCCGCGCCGCCGATCTCGCCGAGGTCGGCGTCGGATGAGCGGCCGCAAGCGCGGCCTCGGGCGCGGCCTGGACGCGCTGCTCGGCATCGAGGCACCCACCGCCGAAGGCGTTGCCCGGGAGGCGCCGACCGAGGAATTGCGCCAGGTGCCGGTGGAGTCGCTGCAGCGCGGCAAGTACCAGCCGCGGCGCGACATGAAAACCGAAACCCTGCAGGAACTCGCCGATTCCATCCGCGCGCGCGGCGTGGTCCAGCCCATCGTGGTGCGGCCGCTGGCCGAACACGGGCGCTATGAAATCGTCGCCGGCGAGCGGCGCTGGCGGGCCAGCCAGATCGCCGGCCTGCACGATGTGCCGGTCATCATCCGGCGCATCGACGACGAGGCCGCGATGGGCGTCGCGCTCATCGAGAACATCCAGCGCGAGGATCTCAACCCGCTGGAGGAAGCCCGGGCGCTGGAGCGCCTGGTCAACGAATTCGAGCTCACCCACCAGCAGGTGGCCGATGCCATCGGCCGCTCGCGCGCCTCGGTGAGCAACCTCCTGCGCCTGCTCGACCTGGCCGAGCCGGTGCGCCAGCACCTGGAAGACGGCGACATCGAGATGGGCCATGCCCGGGCGCTGCTGGCGCTGGATGCCGTTGCCCAGGCCGGCGCTGCCGAACGGGTCATCAACGGCGGCTTGTCGGTCCGCGATACCGAGCGCCTGGTACGCTCGCTGCTCGAACAGGACAAGAAGACCGACCCGGCGCGCACGCCACCACGCAAGGATCCGGACGTGGCACGGCTGGAAAGCGACCTCGCGGGGCGGCTCGGGGCGCCGGTCAGCATCCGCCATGCCGGCAGCGGCAAGGGCAGCGTGACCATCCGCTACAATTCCCTCGACGAACTCGACGGGATTCTCAATCACATCAAGTAACTTGCGCACCGCTGCGGCGTTGCCATGCAGCAACCGGCGTGCGTATAATCCGGCGGCTTGATACACGCGGTGTTCCATGGGCAGGAGGCGACGCCATGGGGCGCGCACCGACAGACAATCCGGCAGCACATCTCCAGACGGTGACTGTGACGCTCGGCGGCCAGCTTGCGGTCGCTCTGGCCCTTGCGGGGCTGGCGATGCTTGTCGATGCGCGCATCGCCTGGTCGGTACTGGTCGGTGGCAGCATAGCCGTCATTCCCGGGGCATACCTGGCAGCGCGGGCCTTCCGGGCCGGGCCCGGTGCAACACCCGAGCAGATGTTGCGCGCGTTCTACACCGCCAGCGCAATGAAGATAGCGATGTCGGCGGCCATGTTCGTCATCGCCATCCTGGCGCTGGATGTGAATTTCGGCGCCACCGTGGGGGGGTACCTGGTCACCACATCGGTGTACTGGTTCGTCCTGCTGCTGCCCGTCGGGGGAACCGGGCGGGGTCAGTGCAAAGAACAACAGCAAACCGGCAATAACGGGTAACGGGAACAAAGGGAGCGCTGAGAGGCATGGCCGCAGGGTCCACCGCTGAGTACATCCAGCACCACATCACCAACCTGACCTTCGGGCAGCATCCGGACGGGCATTGGGGCTTCGCCCATTCGTCGCAGGAAGCGGCCGACATGGGTTTCTTCGCTATCAATGTGGACACCATGGGCTGGTCCGTGTTCCTGGGCGCGGCATTCCTGTGGCTGTTCAGTCGTGTCGCCAGGTCGGCCTCCGTCGACAACCCCTCCCGGCTGCAGACCATGGTCGAGGTGATCGTGGAAATGGTCGACAACTCGGTCAAGGACACCTTCCACGGCCGCAACCCGCTGATTGCCCCGCTGGCACTGACGCTGTTCGTATGGATTTTCCTGCAGAACCTGATGGATCTCGTGCCGGTCGACTGGATCCCTGAAATCTTCGCGCTGTTCGGCGTGCACTACATGAAGGTGGTGCCCACCACCGACGTCAATGCCACCTTCGGCATGGCGCTGTCGGTCTTCGGCCTGATGATCTACTACGGCATCAAGGTCAAGGGCCCGGGCGGGTACTTCGCTGAATTCGCCGCGCACCCGTTCGGTCCCAAGCTTTTCTTCGTGAACCTGCCGCTGGAACTGGTATCGCTGCTGGCGAAGCCGCTGTCGCTGTCACTGCGACTGTTCGGCAACCTGTTCGCGGGCGAACTCATCTTCATCCTGATTGCGGCCATGTACAGCGCGGGTCTTGCGCTGGGCGTGGTCGGCATATTCCTGCATGTGGGCTGGGCCATTTTCCATATCCTGGTCATCCTGCTGCAGGCCTACATCTTCATGATGTTGACCATTGTGTACCTGAGCCAGGCGCACGAGTCTCACGACTAGCAACAAAACAGTAAATCTGAAGGAGATAACCCATGGAATCCGTTGTTGGCTTTTCCGCTCTCGCCGCCGGGATCATGATCGGTCTGGGCGCACTTGGCGCCGGTGTAGGCATCGGTATCCTCGGCAGCAAGTTCCTCGAGGGCGTCGCTCGCCAGCCGGAACTGGCATCCATGCTTCAGGGCCGTATGTTCCTGATGCTCGGTCTGACCGACGCTGTGCCGATTATCGCTATCGCGTTTGCCGCGTTCCTGATGTTCGCCAATCCGTTCCTGGGCCAGCTCGGCTAACAGGGTCATCGCGGTCACAAGAACAACGGGAGTTACACCGTGAACATGAACCTCACCCTGCTGGGCCAGAGCATCGCGTTTGCGATCTTCGTCTGGTTCTGCATGAAGTACGTGTGGCCTCCGGTGATCAAGGCACTGCAGGAGCGCGAGGCGAAGATCGCCGACGGGCTCGCGGCGGCCGAAAAGGGCCGTCACGATCTCGAACTCGCCGAGGAACGCAGCAAGGAAGTACTGCGCGAGGGCAAGGAAAAGGCCCAGGAGTTCATCGACCAGGCACAGCGCCGGGCAGCTGAAATCGTCGACGAGGCCAAGGACCAGGCCCGCGAGGAAGGCGAGCGGATCATCGTTGCCGCACGAGCCGAGATCGACCAGGAGCGCAACCAGGCGCGCGAGCAGCTGCGTGGCGAGGTATCCAGCCTTGCCATCGCCGCCGCCGAGCAGATCCTGATGCGCGAAGTTGACCAGTCCCGCCACGGTGACCTGCTTGAGCAGATCACCGGCCGGCTGTAGCGCGCGGCGATGCAGGAACGACTCACAATCGCGCGACCGTACGCCGAGGCGGCTTTCGACATAGCCACCGAGGCGGGCGCCGTGGACGAATGGTCGGGCCAGCTGGCAACACTGGCTGCCATCGTCCGGGATTCCCGCATTGCGATGGTCGTCAGCGACCCACGCGTCTCGCGCGCCAGGCTGGTGGAGCTGGTCACAGGCATTGCCGGAGCCGATTTCTCGGACGACGTCACCCGGCTCATCAAGGTGCTCGTCGAGTCGGGCCGTCTTGCCCTGGCACCGGAACTGAGCACGCTGTTCGAGCGCGCCAGGGCCGAAGCGCGCGGCGTCGCCGAGGTGGAGCTGACAACGGCCTGGGAAGTGACCGAAGAGCAGAGCGGTCGCATCGGTGAAGCGATTCGCGGCCGCCTGGGCCGTGACGTGACAGTCACTGCCAGCGTCGATGACAGCCTCATCGGCGGTGCCATCATCCGGGTAGGCGACAGCGTCATCGATGCCTCCGTGCGTGGGCGCCTGCGCGAGCTGGCCTCGAGCATCGGTTAAGCGAATTCACGACAAAGGGTTTCCCGGGGTCCGGCGGACTCCGGAAGCAAACAGGAAGGGTCAAGCCCATGCAGCAGATAAGTGCAACGGAAATCAGCGAACTCATCAAGAAGCGCATTCAGGAGTTCGACCTGCCGACCGAGGCCCGCACAGAGGGCACCGTGGTCAGCCTGAGTGACGGTATCGCCCGCGTCCATGGCCTCAGCGATGTCATGCAGGCCGAGATGATCGAGTTTCCCGGTAACGTCTACGGGCTGGCCCTGAACCTGGAACAGGATTCGGTCGGGTCGGTTATTCTCGGCAGCTACGAGCACATCCGCGAAGGTGACACCGTCAAGTGCACCAAGCGTATTCTCGAGGTGCCCGTGGGCGAGGCCCTGCTGGGTCGTGTTGTCGATTCGCTCGGCACCCCGATCGACGGCAAGGGCGACATCAACGCCGCGGGAACCTCGCCCATCGAGAAGATCGCCCCCGGCGTCATCGCGCGCAAATCGGTCGATCAGCCGGTGCAGAGCGGCCTGAAGGCCATCGACGCCATGGTCCCGGTGGGCCGCGGTCAGCGCGAACTCATCATCGGCGACCGCCAGACCGGCAAGACCGCCGTTGCCATCGACGCGATCATCAACCAGAAGGGCACCGGCGTTAAATGCGTCTACGTCGCCGTTGGCCAGAAAGCCTCGTCGATCAACACCGTGGTGAACAAGCTGGCCGAGCACGGCGCGCTGGAGCACACCATCATCGTTGCCGCGACGGCTTCGGATTCCGCCGCCATGCAGTACATCGCCCCCTACGCCGGCTGCGCCATGGGCGAGTACTTCCGCGACAAGGGCGAGGATGCCCTCATCGTCTACGAC
>CAYGQN010000140.1:6983-9821 GCA_964351795.1 uncultured Gammaproteobacteria bacterium | reverse complement strand
CCTGTGCAAGGGACTTGTCGCCGGCGATCGTGAGGCCGCCTTCCGCGCCTACCAGAGCGCCATGCAGCCGGCCGTCACCGACATGCAGCGCCGCACCCGCAAGGCGGCCTACTGGTACGTGCCGCGCTCGGCCGGCCGCGAGTGGCTGCGCAACACCGGCATGGCCATGCTGCCGAATGCGCTGTTCCGCAACTACTTCCGGGTGAAGTACTCGCGCGTATGAGCACGGCGCCGGTGCCGGTGACGCTGACGCTGGACCTCGAGGACCATCGGGCCGACCGCAGCGCCGCCGCGCGCTGGCCGCAGATGACGCGGCAACTGCTGGCGTTCTGCGCCACTCACGGGGTGCGCATGAGCGTGTTCCTGGTGGGCGAGATTGCCGTGCAGGCACCGGCCCTGGTGCGGGAACTGGCGGCCGCCGGCCACGAGATTGCCTACCACTCCGAGCACCATGTGCCGCTGGACCGCGAGGACCCGGCGCGCTTCCGTCGCGAGACCATCGCGGCCCGCGCCCGCCTGGAGGACCTCAGCGGCCAGCCCCTGCGCGGCTATCGCGCGCCGGTGTTCTCGCTGGGGGCCGGCTCGCTGTGGGCGGTGGAAACCCTGGCGGACCTCGGCTTCACCTGGTCCTCCAGCGTGCTGCCAGCGGCCAACCCGCTGCACGGCCTGGCCGGTGCGCCGGCCACGCCCTTCCGCTGGCCAAGCGGCATCATCGAGCTGCCGGTACCCGTGGCCGGCGCGGGGCGGATGAGGCTGCCCTACCTCGGCGGCATCTACCTGCGCTACCTGCCGGCACCCCTGGTGGTGCGCCAGGCCCGCCGCGCCGGCGCTGATCGCCTGCTGTGGTCCTACGTGCATCCCTACGATTTCGACACCGACGAGCCCTTCGCGCGCATGCGCGGCGCGGGCTGGCTGGTAAGCGCGCTGCTGTGGCTGCGGCGCGGCGGCAGCTTCCGGCGCCTGCAGAAGCTGTTCGGCCCGGGCGGGCCCTTCGTGGCCGCGCCACCGCTGGGCGAACGCCTGCCCGAAGCGGCATCCCTGCCCGTGTGGCAACCGGGTTGAGGCGGCGCTGGTACCGGAACGGGACATTCGTTTCCCGGTTGATCTATAGTCCCGCCCCTGAGTCCCGAGCCTGAAGAGGAAGGTGGATCCATGGCTGCAGTGCAACAAGAACCCCGTAACGCACCCGATTTCGACGCCATCGTGGTGGGCGCCGGCTTCGCCGGCATGTACCTGCTGCGACGGCTGCGCGACCTTGGCATGCGCGTGCGCGTGGTGGAGGCCGGCGATGGCGTTGGCGGCACCTGGTACTGGAACCGCTACCCCGGCGCGCGTTGCGATGTGCAGTCCCTGGAGTACTCCTACCAGTTCGACAACGACCTGCAGCACGAGTGGCAGTGGACCGAGAAGTTCGCTACCCAGCCGGAGATCCTGCGCTACGCCAACCACGTGGCCGACCGCTACAACCTGCGCCCGGACATCGACTTCAACACCCGCGTGGAAGCGGCGCAGTGGGACGACGAGGCGGCCTGCTGGCAGGTGAGCACCAGCGATGGCAGCACCCGCAGCGCGCGCCATTTCATCCTGGCCACCGGCTGCCTGTCTGCCGCCAACAAGCCGCAGTTCCCGGGCCTGGAGAACTACCAGGGGCCCACCTACCACACCGGCCAGTGGCCGCACGAGGGCGTGGACTTCACCGGCCTGCGCGTGGGCGTGATCGGCACCGGCTCCTCGGGCGTGCAGTCCATCCCGCTCATCGCCGCGCAGGCCGCGCACCTGACCGTGTTCCAGCGCACGCCGAGCTGGTGCGTGCCGGCCTACAACGGGCCCATCGACCCGGCCTTCAAGGAACGGGTGATGGCCGATTACCCGGCCTTCCGCGCCGAGAACAAGACCTTCGTGTTCGGCCAGAACTTCCAGCCCAACCCGAAGTCCGCCACCGAGGTGGCGCCCGAGGAGCGCGAGGAGACTTTCGAGCGCTTCTGGCAGCGCGGTGGCCTGCCGTTCATGACGGCCTTTTCGGATCTGGTCATCAACGAGGAGTCCAACCGCTACGCCCGCGAGTTCGTCGGCCGCAAGATTGCCGAGCGCGTGAAGGATCCGGCAGTGGCGAAGCTGCTGACGCCGGACACCATCATCGGCTGCAAGCGCATGTGCGTGGACACCAGCTACTACGAGACCTACAACCGCGACAACGTCACGCTGGTTTCCGTGAAGGACACGCCCATCGAGCGCTTCACGGAGAAGGGCCTGGTGGTGGACGGCAAGGAGTACGAGCTGGACGCCGTGGTGTTCGCCACCGGCTTCGACGCCATGACCGGCGCCATCAGCCGCATCCGCATCAACGGCCGCGGCGGCCAGCCGCTGGCCGACACCTGGCGCGCCGGCCCGCGCAACTACCTGGGCCTGGCGGTGAACGGCTTTCCGAACATGTTCATGATCACCGGCCCGGGCAGCCCCTCCGTGCTGACCAACATGCTGCCCTCCATCGAGCAGCACGTGGAATGGGTGGGCGACGCCATCGACTACCTGCGCCAGCATGATCTCACCACCATCGAGGCGAAGCGTGAGGCCGAGGACGAATGGCTTGGCCACGTGAACGATGTCGCCGGCCAGACCCTGTTCTTCGGCTGCAACTCCTGGTACCTCGGCGCCAACGTGCCGGGCAAGCCGCGGGTATTCATGCCCTACATCGGCTTTCCGGCCTACATCGACAAGTGCAACGAGGTGGTGGCCAACAACTACGAAGGCTTCGAACTGGCCTCCTGAACCTGCACGCCGCGGCGGCCGGCCGGGCGGCGCGGGCCGGGCGGGGGCGCGCCGGGGGAAGGGCGGATG
>CAYGQN010000140.1:0-6973 GCA_964351795.1 uncultured Gammaproteobacteria bacterium | reverse complement strand
GGGGGCCAAAAAACTCCCTGGGGTCCCCCGGGCCCGCTGCACCGGCCCCGCGGGGGGGGCGGGCCGCCCCCCGCGGCACTGCCTGAGCAACTCCGGGGAAAGATCTCATGACGGACAATTCCGCCAATGCACACCGTGAAGTGGATGCCGTGGTGGTGGGCGCCGGCTTCGGCGGCCTGTACCTGCTGCACCGCCTGCGCAGCCTGGGCCTGAGCGTGCAGGTGTTCGAGGCCGGCGACGACGTCGGCGGCACCTGGTACTGGAACCGCTATCCCGGCGCGCGCTGCGACGCTGCGTCGCTTGAGTACTCCTACCAGTTCGACGACCAGTTGCAGCACGAGTGGCAGTGGAGCGAGAAGTACGCCACCCAGCCGGAGATCCTGCGCTACATCCAGCACGTGGCCGACCGCTACGACCTGCGGCGCGACATCCGCTTCAACACCCGCGTGGGCGGCGCCCACTGGGACGAGGCGGCCCGGCGCTGGCGTGTGAGCACCGACGACGGCAGCACGCTCAACGCCCGCTTCTTCGTGCTGGCCGCCGGCTGCCTGTCGGCCACCAACCTGCCGAAGTTCGAGGGTTTGGAGAACTACCAGGGCGAGCGCTACCACACCGGCCGCTGGCCGCACGGCGGCGTGGACTTCAGCGGCAAGCGCGTGGGCATCATCGGCACCGGCTCATCGGCCGTGCAGGCCGTACCGCTGATCGCGCAGGAGGCCGCGCACCTGACCGTGTTCCAGCGCACGCCCAACTGGTGCATCCCGGCCCACAACGGACCCATCGATCCCGAGCACGAAGCCCGCGTGATGGCCGACTACGCCGGCTACCGCGAGCGCTGCAAGACCACCACCTTCGGCGTGGGCTTCTTCAACGCCGATCCGCGCTCTGCCTGCGAGGTCTCCGAGGAGGAGCGCGAGGCCACCTTCGAGCGCCTGTGGAACCAGGGCGGCCTGGAGTTCCTGACCGCCTTCGCGGACCTGGTGGTGAACGAGCAGGCCAACCTGTACGCGCGCGAGTTCGTCGCCCGCAAGATCCGCGAGAAGGTGAAGGATCCGGCGGTGGCGAAACTGCTGACGCCGAACACCATGATCGGCTGCAAGCGCCTGTGCGTGGACAGCGGCTACTACGAGACCTTCAACCGAGACAACGTCACGCTGGTCTCCGTGAAGGAAAACCCGATCGAGCGCTTCACCGACAAGGGCCTCGTGGTCGACGGTACCGAATACGAATTCGATGCCGTCATCTTCGCCACCGGCTTCGACGCCATGACCGGTCCGCTGCTGCGCATGGACATCACCGGCCGCAACGGCCAGCCCCTGCAGGACGCCTGGGCCGCCGGCCCGGTGAACTACCTTGGCCTGATGGTGCGCGGCTTCCCGAACATGTTTACCATCACCGGCCCGGGCAGCCCCTCCGTGCTGAGCAACATGGTGCCTGCGATTGAACAGCACGGTGACTTCGTCGCCGACATGGTGCGCTGGCTGGACGAGCAGGGGCTCGCCAGCATCGAACCCACCAGCGAGGCGCAGGCCCACTGGGTCGGCCACGTGAACGACGTCGCCAGCCACACCCTGCTGCTCGGCTGCAACTCCTGGTACCTCGGCGCCAACGTCCCCGGCAAGCCCCGCGTGTTCCTGCCCTACATCGGCGTACCCGCCTACAACGCCCGCTGCGACGACATCGCCGCCAGCGGCTACGAGGGCTTCGAAACGGCGGCGTAGGGGCGGGCGCGGTCCCGCACGGCGTCAGCGCTTGCGCTTTCGCCGGCCGGATGCGTTTGCGCGCCGCACTGTTGCTCGCCCGCTGCGCTGCCTGTCTACGCAAGAGAGCATCGCCGCTCTGCGTGCCTGCCGCCGGCCGGCCCGTACCGTCCGTCGCTCTTGCCGCTGACTGCCCCCGGTCCACCGGCGCCGATCCAGCCCGCTGTCGCTATCAGGGCATCCACAAATAGCATTCTGCGGCGCCACTGGCACTTTACGAGTAAGAAATAATTCGCGGAAATTCCGGTTATGCTGAATCGATAAAGGGTGGAAGCGCGACGTGCAGTCGATCACGATGCACCCACACACGACGACGTCGGTTCAGTCAGCCAGAGTGGCCTGAGTCACACGAAACAGTCTCCGGAGATTCCGGGGCGGTTCACCTGCTGGACCCCGCTATTCTGATGTGGTCGATTCGGGAATCCAGACATGCCGCTGATCATGGCCAGCCGCCATATCCCGGATCCTGTGCCTGGCCGATGCCGGCTAATCCACGGTTAGATTGATAGAGCCGGCCTGAGGCCCAACTGGGAGACAAACGGTTCGAAATCCCGATCGCTGAACAAGAGTTCGTGGTGCCGCTCAATGCAGAACGTTGCGATTAAAGTGTCTATCGTCTTTCGGATTGTTATACCGGTCGATCGAAGCGCCCGGTAGTTTTCGGCCGCAGCCAAGGCAAGCTCCTGGCCCCCTATGGTCAATACGGGGAAGTCCAGGAGTGCAACCCTGGCCGTTTGATAATCTTCTTCTTTCCGGAAGCCCTGCAGGACTTCCGTTAGCATTAAATCACCGATCGCTACCGGCTCAATGCCAAGCCGCTCGTCGAGGAAATCGGCTTGCGCTGTAGCGTTCCCGTTGAAGTAGTCAATCCAAACACTGGAATCGACGAGAATCACGTATCGGTTCTCATCTCTTCCAAATTGCCATTCCAGCGGAGCTTTCCGCGTAAGCCCCTGATTCTCTCCTGCTTCTTTAGCGCCAGGAGTGTTCGCAAACCCATCTCAACGGCTTCCCGTTTGGTTTTTGCTCCGGTAGCCTTGAGTGCGTCGGCCATCAATTTGTCGTCGATAACAATGTTTGTTCGCATGGCACGCCTTTATGTGTACAATTATCCAATAATATACACATTCTCGGGCTCGAGAATCAATCCAAGGATCATGTCAGCACGTTCGCCTTCGGCTCATTCGGACGTCCAACACTCCGCGCCAGCTCGCGCATTCCTTCGGCATTATTGCGGGAGTAGTCGCTCCATGTTGAACGCCCGTTACCATGGGCGTCCGGCTTCACTGCGCACATGCTCCGACGTCTGATTACGTCGACTCCCTACTGTTTTGCCGCAATCCTATTCGCAGCGACTTATATCGTGGCATTTGGCGGCGGGGAACTGGAATTCGTACTGAAAGCCACCGTTGTGGACGATGAAAACGGCGAATTCTTCATTGCCTTTACTGCTACTTCGATGGTGTCGGCCTGTCTCGCGGCGTCCATCATCTTTTTGGATAACAAAAAGCAATCCGTGTCGGTTGTTTTGCTTGCTATCGCGACTGCACTTTTTGTTTCCTCGCTTCTGTTCCTCGGCGCGTACCACATATTCACCTTCGCTACGGGGGTGGTTCTTGTCTGGCACCATGTAAAGATCCCTCAAACCTGACAGTCGGTTCCCGGACGCGCTGCAGCGGGCGTTTCGCCAGCGGCCCCGCATTTTCGCCTCCGCACAGCCCGCTGTGACGCACCGCTCAATCTAGCGTTGAGACTGTAGAAGCGGTAACCGAAGCCCGGAGTGGAGTATGGATATGGATACCATTGGGAGTCGCCTGCGGAGCCACGCCGGCAAGGAATTCAAAACGAAGACCGGAAAGCCGTTCACCTGCAAGATCGATGGAAGTGTCTTTCGACCCGGCCGTTCGGAGAGATAGTCACTCCTGCAATTTTGAATAGGTCATCGCGTTGTTTCCAATAAGCGGCGTGGGAGAAATCAGCAGTCTCGCTCAAGGTTGAGCATACGTATTGCCAGCATTTCCTGATCACCGAATGCGAAAAAGCGATTGGTGATCAAGACGCCCTTGACAGCCGTTGGTAGGCCGACACGCCTACGCCTCATCCTCCTGCGCGCGGGTGCGGCCCAGGCACAGGGCGAACAGCTCGTGCACGCTGGAGATGTTCAGCTTCGCGTAGGCGCGTGCGGTCAGCGTCGCCACGGTGGGGCGCTTGATGTCGAGGTCGAGTGCGATGCCGGTGCGCGTCATGCCGGTCAGGGCGCGTGCGGCCACCTGGATTTCCCGCGGGCTCAGGCGCTGTTCGAGCCCGGCGAGCAGGCGTTCGAGCATGTCCAGAGAGGGGCGGGTGTCCTGGCGCCAGACGCCGGGCGGGATCAGGCTCAGCTGCTTGCGCACGAGGGCGACGACGAGCGGCGCGGCGTTCTGCAGGGCGCGTATGTCGGGTCTTGTGAACAGGCCGCTGGGCTTGTCGCGATACAGGTTGAGGGCAAACCAGCCGCGGGCAGTGCGGTCGATGAGCGACAGGCGGTCCACCAGCGCGAAGCGCTCGTAGATCAGGCGGCGGTAGTCCGGGTCGGTGATGTCCGCTGCCTTGTTGCGTGCAATCACCGGGCCGTCGGCGTGGCCGCGCAGCAGTTGGACGTTCGGATCATGGCGATAGAAGGTCTGGCGGCTGTACTGCCGTCCGGCATGGCGGGCCACGGAGGAGGCATCCAGGCTCTCGGCCGCTACCAGGTGGGGCGCCAGTGTCGCATCGAAGGCGAACAGGGACACATGGTCTGCCCGCAGCAGGCCGTTCAGCGCTTCCAGCAGCACGCGCCCGAAGCCCGCCGTGCCCAGGCTGTCGACCAGGGCCGGTGTAATGACTGTCGCTGTCTTTCGCATGGCTTGCCTGGCCCGGGCTGTCATTCACCGGAACGACAGACGGGCGCCGCTCCCCGGCCCAGAATATCCGCCATCCATCACAAGCGGACAAGGGGGATGGCATGGCGGAGCAGCAGCACTGCAGCCTGAGCCAGGCGGACATCAGTACTTTCGAGCGTGACGGCGTGGTGTGTCTGCGCGGCGTCATCGACCAGGACTGGATCGCGACACTGCGCGAGGCGGTGGACCGTGAGATCGCCAACCCGGGGCCGAACCACTACGGCTACGAAGGCGACAGCGGCGGCTTCCACGGCAACCAGGACCTGTGGCTGGAGGACGAGGCCTTCCGGGCGTACTGCCTGGGTTCGCCCTTGCCGGGGCTGGCGGCGGGGCTGCTCGGCGCCTCGCGCGTGCAGCTGTATTTCGACCACCTGTTCGTGAAGGAGCCGGGTGCCCTCAGCCCGACACCCTGGCACAACGACCAGCCGTACTGGCCGATTGCCGGTCGCGGGATCATCAGCTTCTGGGCGGGCCTGGACAGCGTGGATCGCACCAGCGGCGCCGTGGAATACATCCGCGGTTCCCACCAGTGGGATCGCTGGTTCCAGCCGCGCGGCTTTGCCGACAGCAAAACGGGCAAGACGAGCTACGCGCAAAACCCCGATTACGAGCCCCTGCCGGATTTCGACGCCGAGCGCGGGCTGCACGACATCGTGGCCTTCGACGTGGAGCCCGGGGATGTCATCGCCTTCCATGGCCTCACCGTCCACGGCGCGGGCGGGAACCGGAGTGCGGACCGTCGCCGGCGCGGCTACGCGGTGCGCTACATCGGCGACGACGTGCGCTACGACCCGCGCATCGGCACCTCGAAGCTGCTCTGGAAAGACAGTGAGCAGGCAGGGGCGCCGCTGAGCGAGCGCCTTTACCCGGTGGTCTGGCAGCAGGCCTAGCGCCGGGCGCGCAGGCGTGGCGGTGCGATGACCAGGCAGGCGAGGCCGGTGGCGACAATCGGCAGCACCCAGCGGCCGCCGGCTTCCATGAACAGCAGCAGGGACATCACCGCGGACTGCTCGAAGGCGATGCCATTGGCCTCGGCAAAGCCCTCGAAGCTGCTCTGTACCAGGCCTTTCCAAGCGCATCGGGATTCTGGATTGCAGCGGCTGACTGCGGACTGGGCATTGCGTGCGAGCACCCCCGGCGGCTGAAGGCTGCTCCGCGAACGACCAGGCCGCCATCAGCCCCGTGGTTGCATGCTCCTAGATTGGCGGCTCCGGGAACAGCCCTGGCATCCAGGCGTGCGCCAGCCTTGCGGGGAAGTTCAGCCGCAGCGGTGCACGTGGCGAGGCGGAGCTGATGACCTCCCGCTCCAGCAGGGCGGCGACGACGCGCCGGGCCTGCCGGGTGCTGTAATCGAGCAGGCCGCTCACATCGGCCCGTGGCACTTCGCCGCGGTATAGGATGGCTTCAAGAAGCAGGCCGGCCTTCGCTGGCAGGTCGGCGGTCTGGCTTTCCTCCGACACCCAGCGCAGGATGCGTTGGCGCAGCCTGTTGGGCTCCACCAGTGCTTCCATGAAGCGTACCTGGTCGATGCAGACCTCCAGGAAGTATCGCGTGAAAGCGGCGAGCGCCTCTTCACTGCGCGTGCCCCGGCCGTCCAGGTCATTGCGGCGTTCCAGGTCGCAGGCAGCCAGGTGCGCCTTGTACTGTGCTTCGCTGCGGGCAAGGCCCCTTGCGATTGACCAGATTCCCCCCGTATCAAGGCAATCGAGCAGCATGGCATGCGACATCAGCCGGGCGACGCGGCCGTTGCCATCCGTGAACGGATGTATCCAGAGAAGACGATGGTGCGCTGGGGCCACGCACAGGATCTGGTCGGTCCTGCCTTGCGCGGCATAGGCCTGCTCGAAGCGTTTCATGAACCGTGGCACGGCCCCGGGGCTGATGGCCACGTGCCGGCCTACCTTCACGTCCAGCGTCCGGTATGCGCCGGGCACAACGGTCAACGGCCCGGAGGTTTCCGGAGGTTCAACGCTCAGCAATGCTTCGGGCAGCAGCGCGCAAAACCGCTCGTGTAGCTGGCGAATCGCGGCAGCGTCCGTTGCCCGACCCGGCAGACCGCCGCCGTCGATCCATGCCTGCACGTCGATATGAGCACGGGCCTCCAGTTGCAGGTCGCGCTTCTCGCGGTCTGCGCTGTAGTCGTCCCTGAGCGCCCGCTCGATGTCGATCGGGTGCGTGTTGTGGCCCTCGATGAGATTGCTGTAATAGCAGTTCATCGACCGCACGAGGCTGCCGAGCGCCGCTACCACGCCGAGGGGTAAGGAACGCCGGAACCCGGCCGCGCGCGCGGCC
>CAYGQN010000139.1:2125-9933 GCA_964351795.1 uncultured Gammaproteobacteria bacterium | reverse complement strand
CTGCTCCACGGACGCATAGAAGGCATCCATGTCCAGGTGCAGGATCTTGCGCACGGGAGATTGTTCCACTGGCTTGCAGACGGCGGCGCTCGGGCAGGGCCCCGAGCGCCGGATTATAGAACCTATCCCGGCCGCTGCGGCCGGGAGCCGGCCCGCCACCGCAATCCGGTTGCCGCGATGGCCAGGCCCGCTGCCAGGCCGGGCCGTAGAAGGATCCCGGCTGCCGGCTGACCCGGGCATGAATACGTCGGGCAAACCCGCGCAAAATTGATTCATGCCAGGCGGGCTCCGGCTTTGCGGACGGCTTCTGGACGCGTACGCCGCCAAGCGGTTACGCTCAGGCACAGTGGAACCGCCCGCAGCGCGGCTGGTCGAACAGACGTACCCCGCTGCCCGCAGGCCGTGCCCCCGCGCAGGCCCTGTGCCCCTCCCAGACCGACGGATCGTTCCCCAGGAGAGACATCCCCGATGAATTGCATGCCCATCCCCGCACCGGCCGCCGCGCTGCGCGCGCTGACCCTGCTGCTCCTGCTGCTTGCCGTGGGCATGGCGGCGGCCGAGCAGCCGCTGCGCTCGCCCGCCGATACGCGCAGCTACGAGTACTTCGAGCTCGACAATGGCATGCAGGCCATCGTGATCTCCGATCCGGACACCGACAAGGCGGCGGCCGCTGTCGACGTGATGGTCGGCTCGGGCTATGACCCGCGGGATCGCCAGGGCCTGGCCCACTTCCTCGAGCACATGCTGTTCCTCGGCACGGAGAAATACCCGGATGCCGGGGAGTACCAGGCCTTCATCTCCCGCCACGGCGGCTCCCATAACGCCTATACCGCGTTCGAGAACACCAACTACTTCTTCGATATCGACAAGAACCACCTGGAGCCAGCGCTGGACCGT
Source organism: uncultured Gammaproteobacteria bacterium (assembly GCA_964351795.1). Lineage (GTDB taxonomy): Bacteria > Pseudomonadota > Gammaproteobacteria > JADZEE01 > JADZEE01 > CAYGQN01. Next base: position 9,036 of record CAYGQN010000139.1, on the reverse strand, counting down.
TTCAGCCAGTTCTTCGTCGCGCCCCTGTTCAATGCCGAGTATGTCGATCGCGAGAAGAACGCCGTGCACTCCGAATACCAGGCCAAGCTCAAGGACGACAACCGCCGCATCTACGCCGTCATGCAGTCCGCGGCCAACCCGGCTCACCCGTTCTCCACCTTCAGTGTCGGCAGCCTTGAAACCCTGGCCGAGCGGCCCGGCGGGCCAAGCCTGCGCGACGAACTGGTGCGCTTCTATCGCAATTACTACGCCGCCCGGCGCATGCGCGTGGTGGTGCTGGGCGCCGAGCCCCTGGACGTCCTGCGCGGCTGGGTGGAAGAGAAATTCTCCGCCGTTCCAGACCCGGAGCCGGCGCCGCTGGCCATCGAGGCGCCGCTGTTCAAGCCGGGCACGCTGCCGCTGCGCCTGGATGTGCAGCCGGTCAAGGAGCAACGCAGCGTCACCCTGAGCTTCCCCCTGCCACCGCAGCGCGAACACCTGCTCACCAAGCCGCTCGATTACATCGGCAACCTGGTCGGCCACGAGGGCGAAGGCAGCCTGCTGTCGGCGCTCAAGCGTGCCGGCTGGGCCGAGCGCCTGAGTGCCGGCGCCAGCCTGGACACCCTGGATGCGGCAGCGTTCAGCATCAACATCGACCTCACACCCGAGGGCAGCGCGCATGTCGAGGATGTGCTGGGCCACACCTTCGCCTACCTGCAGATGCTTCGCGAGCAGGGTATCGAACAGTGGCGTTACGAGGAGCAGCAGCGCATTGCCGAACTGCGTTACCGCTTCGAGGAGAAAATGCCGGCAGTCAGCCATGTCTCGCGGATTGCCACCGACCTCCAGCACGTCCCGGCCCGAGATGTCCTGCGACTGCCCTACGCCTACGATGCCTTCGACGCCGGTCTCATCGGATCCCTGGCCGCGCAGCTGACACCGGAGAACGTCATGGTGACGGTGGTCAGTCCGGAGGTGGCAACCGACCGCGAGGAGACGTGGTACGGCACGCCCTACTCGCGTCGGGCGCTGCAGCTTGCCGGGGCCGCCCTGCCGGTGCCGGCCGAGGCGGGCCTGGCCCTGCCCGGGCCCAACCCGTTCATACCGGCGCCGGCCCAACTGGCCGTCATCGACGCCGACATGCAGCGGCCGGCGCTGCTCGACGATGCGTCCCCGGTGACGCTGTGGCATTACGCGGACACCAGCTTCGGGCAGCCACGGGCGGCCTTCTGGTTCTCGGTGCGATCGGCCTTTGCCAACGACAATCCGCGCAACGACATGCTGAGCCAGCTCTACGTGCGCCTGGTCAAGGATCAGCTCAACGAGTTCACCTATCCGGCGACACTGGCCGGGCTGCACTTCGATATCTACCGCCACGTGCGCGGGTTCACGGTGAAGCTCGACGGCTACAACGCGCGTCAGGATGCGCTGCTTCAGGCCATCCTGCCGAAGCTGCGCGAGCCGACGCTCAGCGAGGCTCGTTTCGAGGCGGTCAAGGCCGAACTCGTGCGCGAGATCCAGAACCGCGAGCGGGATCGGCCGTACCAGCAGACGGCGCGTGAAATCATGGAGCTCATGCTCAGGCCCGGCTGGACCGACGAGCTGGAACTCGAGGCCCTGGCACCACTGACCCTGTCGGACCTTCGCGATTACCTGCCGGTGCTGTTCTCACGCGTTGAGCTCGTTGCACTGGCGCACGGCAATCTCGACGCCGGCGCCGCGCGCGACATGGCTGGCGACCTGGCGGGCGGACTGCTGGGCGGCGATGCCGGCAATGACGTGCCAGCCGCCCGGATCGTGCGCCTCGGCGCCGGGGATGACTACCTGCGCCGCCTGGCGATCGACCATCCGGACTCGGCCATCACGATGTATTTCCAGGGCCCGGACAGGCAGGTGCGCACGCGGGCCGTCGTCGAGTTGTTCGCGCAGCTGGTCAGCGCTCCTTTCTACAATGATCTGCGCACCGAGAAGCAGCTTGGCTACGTGGTCTTCGCCGGTCCCTCCACCTTGCTGGACGTACCGGGCCTGATGTTCGTGGTGCAGTCCCCGGTGGCCACGCCCGGCATGCTGGAGAACCACATCCAGGCCTTCCTGCACGATTACATCAACGCCCTGCCGCAGATGAGCCACGACCAGTTCGAGGCCAACAAGCAGGGGCTCATCAGCCGCCTCACGCAGGCCGACGAACGCCTGAATGAGCGCAGCGAGCGGCTGTGGCAGGAAATCGACCTCGGTTACAGGCAATTCGATTCACGCGAGCAACTCGTTGCCGCCATTGAACCCCTCGACGTCCAGACGGTGTCGAAGGCGATGGCCGAGTGGCTGCTGGGTGAGCAAAGCCGGCGCGTGGCGATCACCGCACTCGGCCAGGGCAGTGACGCGCAGGCACAACCGGAGATGGTCCGCAGCCCGTCGCCGCAACTCATCGAATATCCTGCCTCTTTCGGACGCTTCAAGCAGACCTACCTGGCCAGCGGGCGTGCACCTTCCCCGAGCGAGGACGGGGGCGGCGAGAGCCGTACGGAATCCGATGCCGTGGCGCCACCCGCGCAATGAGGCCGGGCTGACGCCGGGCCCGCTGCGGGTCCCGCCCGCCGGGCCATGGCAGCGACGGCTGCGTGCTGCTAACGTCGCCCGATGACGCACACCGACGCTGTCAATGGCTCCGGCACGAGGCTCATCCGCGGCCTGCGCCGCAGGCTGGCACGGCTGCGCGGTGCCGGCGAGGCCATCCGGCTGCAGATCGGCAACGCGGAGCTGCGCTGGGACGATCCGGAGGACTTCGAGTTCGCCCTCGCCGGCCGCACCACGGTGCCGGCGGAGAAATTCGGCGACATACTGCGCATGCAGGCGCCGGCATTGAAAGCCGAAGCCCGCGCCATCCGGCAGATGGAAAAGCGCTTCGTCGCCGCCCTGGAGGCCGCGCTCACCGAACCGACCTCCTTCGGCGCACGGCTGCAGGAACTCGGCGCCGGAACCTTCTCCAAGGACCATCGCTGGCGGGCGATCGCCGTGGCCGTAGCGGCACTCGGCCCGCAACACGACGAAGCGCGCCGGCTCCTGCTGGTGAAGTACATGCAGTACCTGGCGGCACGACTGGAGCTGGTTACCCTCGTGCACGCCGCGCTGACCGGCCGCGGTACCGATACCGACTGGGATCACTCGCCGTCGGCCGCAGCGGCCCTTCAGACAGCAGTCCTTCCGGAGCCGGTGCTGCAGGAGCCCGGCCATCGCTACCTCAACGCCTATACGCGCCTGCCGCGGGGCGAGCCGACGCTGGTGCGCCTGCCGCCGGATCGCGATACCGATATCCTGCTGTCCACCCACCGTTTCCGCGTCGGGACCAGCGCTGACGGGCTCCGCCTTGTCGACGCTGACGGCCGGGTGCTGACGCTGGGCAAGGGTCCGCAACGTACCGGCCGCCAACCGGACAACGATCTGGTCATCGACAACGCCTGGCGCTGCGTGTCACGCCGGCATTGCATTCTCGAAGCCATTGCCCCCCTCACCCTGCGCATGACCGACCTGTCATCACACGGCACTTTCGTGCCACCGGAGTTGCTGGTCGCTGACGGGCACTGAACCCGCCCGGGCACTTCCGGCTGATGGCGGTGCGCGCCGCAATGCGCCGGCCTGGGCCCGTGTGCGCCGCGTGCAAAAGGCAAGGGGCCGGCCGGCGATTACCGGGCCGGTTGGCAACCGGAGCCAGGTCCGCGGCGGCTGATGGTCTGGCACCTATTGTGAATCATCGGTACTCGTCGTCGCCGCCAGCTTGAGCTCCAGCAGTTCAATGGCCATCTCCGGAATCGTCTCGTGGCGGGGCGATTCCCCGGGCAGCAGCCAGCGGTCCACCTGCTCGGGTTTCACCCGCACCAGTTCGGCGATGTCGCGGCGCTCGAGCTTGTGGGCCAGCATGAGGTCGATAAGCTTGTCGCGATTGTTCATTGCCCCCCCTGGACAGCTGAATAGGGATGAATTGACATGGCGGGCGATCAGGCCTCGGCGGCCAGCGCCACCTGCAACTTGCGCGCCCGCTGTTCGATGACGCGAACGATGCGGCCGATGACTTCATGATGTCCGTAACGATGCTGGAAATCCACCGAGGCCCGGCCGGCAAGGCCCGGCAGTTCCTCGGACAGTCCCGCCAGGTGTTCGCGGACCCAGGCGAAGCGGATCCCGACCTGGTCGGCAAAGCCGCGCCAGCGCGTCAGTGTGAGCCAGTCCGGGCGCTCCTCACCACCGATCCGCATGGCCAGATTGCGTTGCAGTTCCGGGTATACAGCGGTGCATTGCAGGGCATGAAATGGCGCCAGCACCGGGCCATCGGCAGCGCCCAGCAAGGTCAGGTTGCGGGCATGCGCGAGGGCATTGCCCACCAGGTAATTGAATATCGTCCAGCGCAGCAGGGCCCGCATGTCCGCCGCCGGGCGCAGGCTCACCCGCCGGAGCAATTCGAAACAGTCGATCAGGGCCGGCCCGCCCTCACGCTCGAAGCTGATTCCCGGCGGCGCCCGCAGCGCCTGGGCGAAGCTTTCCTGGTGCGGGCCAGGCTGGCCGGGCACCAGCGACCGGTCGAAGCGGCGCACGCAGTACACCCGCGCGAGATCCTCGTGGATCCAGGCCTGCGCCACCGGCAGTCCGGCCAGGCCGGCAAGCTGCATGCAGAACGCCTCGTTGTCCACGAAGCCGCTGAAGCCCTGCGGTGCGGGCTTGATGATGTGCGTCCCGACCCCGGCGCCCAGGGGCACGGCAACCCGGTCTTCCTCCAGCAGCACTGACAGCTTGAGTCGGCCTCCAGGCAGGAGCTGGCGGACGTCCTCCACGTCCACCAGCAGCGGCTTCTCCCGCAGGGCCATGACCAGCCCATGGAACTCGTCGCTGGTCAGCGTGCGCACATCGGACTCCGTGACCGGCTCGAGCCATGGCGCGCTGAAGCTCACCGCCCCGGGGCAGTCACCGCCGAGCGCTGCCAGCAGACCCACCTCGTTGCCCGGCGACAGCCCGGCGAGGGCCTGGACCCGCTGACGGATCTCGCCCTCCGGCAACAACCCGCCCAGCCAGGGCCGGCACTCGGCATCCTGGTACGGATCATCTCGTGGCGGCAAAGCAACAGACAGGGGTGGTCCGCTGTATTCCGGCAGGTAGGCAAGCGCCAGGCCTCCGCCGGCGGCCCGGGTCAGCAGTGCTGCCGGGCGCCCGGCCAGGCGGATGTGGACAGGCTGGTCAGCGGCCAATGGCGGGCACCTCGGCAGCGCGCTCGGGCCAGCCTCGCGGTGCCACCCCGACTGCCAGACCGAGCGCATTCAGGACAGCCATGATGCGCATGAAGTCCGCCGCCGGCTTGCCGCGCTCCAACTCGCAGATGAAGCGCGTGCTCACGCCTGTCATTGCAGCCAGGTCTCCCTGGGTCAATCCGTCCTGGCGCCGCTTGGCACGAATGACGCGGCCGAGCTCCTGGAGGCCATTAATTGTACGCATACGTAAATTTTCACTTGGTTATTTCAATTAAATCCTATTTTAGCCAATTATTGATTATTCTGCTTTTAACTCTGATTTTTTGTTTATATTTTACGTATGCGTAAATATTTTTCAAAAAATTTCGGTTTTCAGCCTGCCAATGGTGCCGACTGAAAGGAAGTGAGGGTGATCGAGGTCCAGAGGTGGCCGCGAAAAGCCAAAATTGCGGGAAAAATGCCGATTACGGCATTATGTTAAGAAAAATAGCGAGCCAACACAGGGAGCTGTTCCTTGGAAATCCATATTAATTAATTACTTGGAAGCGATTTTTTGACCAAGCCTGATGCTACGAAACAGACGCTCCGCCGCATCTGCCAGGGCCTCTTCCGCCTGGCGCATCGCATCGTCCAATGACTGGGGTCGGCACACGCTCGCCTCGATAGCGGCGATACCGTGGTCGAACAGGACCCTGGCATCCGTACTGATCCCGCCCCCAATGGCGACGACCGGTACCCGGTGCCGTCGCGCGAGACGCGCCACACCGGCGGCGGTCTTGCCTGCGACCGTCTGACTGTCGAGCCGTCCCTCCCCGGTGATCACGAGGTCCGCATCGGCGAGCGCTTCCGCCAGCCCCACGGCCTCCATGACGATCTCGATTCCCGGTCGTAGTTGCGCATTCGCAACAGCCAGCAGACCAGCCCCCAGGCCTCCGGCCGCCCCCGCGCCGGGGACATCCATAATCCGGCGGCCGCTGGCGACCTCCAGCAAGCCGCCGAAATGGGCGAGGTTCGCATCGAGCCGTGCCACCCGGGCCGGGGTCGCGCCCTTCTGCGGCCCGAACACGGCCGAAGCCCCGCGCGGTCCGCAAAGGGGGTTGTCCACGTCGCAGGCCACGACCAGTTCCGCCCGGGCAAGCCGTGGGTCGAGGGCTTCCAGGTCGACGCTGACCACGCGGTTCAGGTTGCCGCCGGCGGGTTCCATTGCCAGCACCCTGCCCCGGCTGTCCCGGTAACGCGCGCCCAGCGCGGCGGCCATGCCGGCCCCGCAGTCATTGGTTGCCGAGCCACCCAGGCCGACGATGATGCGCTCAGCGCCCCGATCGAGAGCCGCCAGCAGGAGTTCGCCTGTACCACGGGTGGAGGTCTTCAGCGGGTTGCGCTCGCCGGCCTTCAGCAGGGGCAGACCGGAAGCGGCCGCCATCTCCACGACCGCGGTGCGCCCGTCACCGAGCATGCCGAAGGCGGCACGCACCGGCCGCTGCAGTGGATCGCTGACCCGGACCTGGTGCATGCGGCCACCGGTGGCAGCCACCAGCGCTTCCGCCGTGCCCTCACCCCCGTCGGCGAGGGGTACGCGGGTCAGGCGCAGGCCCCGGCGCATCACCCGGCGCAGGCCGGTCTCGATGGCCGTGCACACCGAGGCGGCATCGAGGCTTTCCTTGATCGCGGTAGTCATCGCCGCGAGTTTGACAGGCT
>CAYGQN010000139.1:0-2115 GCA_964351795.1 uncultured Gammaproteobacteria bacterium | reverse complement strand
GCCGGCGCGGCGCCGGGCGCTCCCGGGCCGGTATGCGCCGGCCCGGAATCGCGTTGATCGGGAGTCAGCCGTTGCCAGCTTTTAGCACAGAAGCCCCGGCAGGGCATCGCGCAGCGCGGAAAAACTCCGTCAATGCGCGGTGGATCGGGCCTGGCGGCATACCGGCCTCAGCGACGGCCCTGGCCCCCTGCCCGCCGTTCGACGGCATCGAAACCGGCCTGCACGAGCAGCGCCAAGCCGGCAGCCGGAATGGCCCCTTCCAGGATGAGGGACATGTCGTCCAGGCGAATGCCGGTCAGGATGGGCTGGCCGTAACCGCCGGCGCCAATCAACGCGCCGAGGGTTGCCGTACCGACGTTGATCACCGCCGCGGTCTTGATGCCCGCAAGGATCATCGGCAGGGCCAGCGGCAGTTCCACGTGGCGCAGCCGTGCAGCCCTGCCAAGGCCCAGCGCCAGCGCGGACTCCCGCACGGCCGGATCCAGCCCTGCCAGGCCGGCATGCGTGTTCCTGAGCACTGGCAGGATGCTGTAGAGGAACAGCGCCACGATGGCCGGCAGCGCCCCGATGCCGAACGGCGGGATCATCACCACCAGCAGCGCCAGCGCCGGCACGGTCTGGAGCATACCGGCCGTCGACAGGACCCAGGCGCCGGCGCGCGGAAACCCGTAGGCGAGAATCCCGAGCGGTATGGCCACGACAATCGCACCCGCCAGGGAAACCGTGGTCAGCAGCAGGTGGTCGGCGCTGTTGCGCAGAAACGCCCTGACACGCGAGCGGCCGGCGTCGGGCGGGGCCGCTGCCATGTCCGGGAACGCGCCCGCCAGCCATTGCCGGGCCACCGCGGCATCACTGCGGCCGTTGAGCTTGACGGCGGCATTCAGGGCGATGATGTCAGCATCCGGCAAGCGCCCGGCCAGGGCATCCAGCGCACGCCGGGCCGGCGAGCCGGCCGGGAAACGCTCGAGCCGGTACAGGTACACCGCCGCGTAGTCGGTGAACCAGTCACGATCATCCTCCAGCACGAGGAGATCGTAGTAATTGATCTCGGCATCGGTGCTGTACAGGTCGATGACGTCCAGCGATCCGCCGGCCACGGCCCGGTAGGCAAGATCATGGTCCAGGCCGGTGGGCCTGTGCGGCAGCCCGTAGTGCGCGCGCAGCCCCGGCCAGCCGTCGGCACGCTGCAGGAATTCGTTGCCGAAGCCGAGCCGCAGCGAAGGATGGCCCGCCAGCGCCGAGATGCGCTCAATCCCCAGCCGCGCAGCCAGCGACGCCGGCATGCCCAGGGCGTAGTTGTTGCTGAAACCGAGTGGCGCCGACATGCCTATCCCCTGCTCGGCCAGTGCCGCCCGCAAACCGGCCTCCCCCGCGGCGGCCGACGTACCCAGCAGTTCCTGGCGCAGGGTGCCGGTGTACTCCGGGTAGACATCCACATCGCCGCGCAGCAACGCGTTCCAGAGAATACGCGTGCCGCCGAGTTCACGCCGGTGACGGGCGTCGATGCCGGCCATGGCCAGCCGCCCCCTGGCAATCTCGCCGAGAATCACCGACTCGGTGAATTTCTTCGAGCCCACCACCAACGCGCTGTTGCCGGCATCCGCGCCGGCCGCACTCGCCGCGAACATCCCGCACAGCACCAGGAGCCATGCCGGGCAAACCCTGATCAGCGCCCGCATGTCACTGCCAGCCCAGGCCACGCTGTGCCCTGACGAAAGCCCTGACGAAGTCGCTGGCCGGCGCCTCCAGCAGCGCACTCATGTCGCCGCGCTGGGCGATGGCGCCGGCGTGCATCAGCACCACCTCGTCGGCGAAGTGCGCGGCCTCGGCAAGGTCGTGGGTCACCAGGATCACCGTCTTGTCCAGTTCCCTGAATATCCCCAGCAAATCGGTTTGCAGGCCGTAGCGCACCATCGGATCCAGCGCGCCGAGTGGCTCGTCGAGCAACAGTACCGGCGGGTCGGGCATCAGCGCCCGGCACAGCGACACACGCTGGCGCTGGCCGCCGGAAAGCTCTGTCGGATAGCGCGCGAGCACGCCGGTCTCCAGGCGGGTCAGCTGCGCCAGCGCTGCCAGCCGATCGGCGCAACGCTCCGCCGGCCAGCCCAGGTGTCG
>CAYGQN010000138.1:0-9936 GCA_964351795.1 uncultured Gammaproteobacteria bacterium | reverse complement strand
CAGATGCCGGCCGTGTCGTTTCAGGGCCCGGTTGCGGCGGTCATGGCCCTGTCCTCGGCCTGCAGGCTATGCTGCACCGGCACGTCGGTACCGCTCTGCAGGAACTGCTGGCAGCCGACATTGGCCGTGGTGATCACCTCCGGCCCGCCCGCCCCCAGCGCAGCCAGGCGGCGATCCCGCAGTGTTCTCGCCAGCCCCGGCTGCAGCAGTGAATACGTCCCCGCCGAGCCGCAGCACATGCCCTGCTCGGGCACCGGCTGCACCGTGTAGCCGCAACAGCGCAGGAGTTCCTCGACACGGCCACCGGCTCGCAGGCCGTGTTGCATGGAGCACGGCGTGTGGAAGGCCAGGGCTTCACGTGCGGCCGCTGGGCCCATGTGTGTCGTCACGAGGTCCGGGGTGATCAGATCGCTCGGGTCGGCCAGCTGGCGCATCAGCGCCTGCGCGCGGGCGGCGTAGACCGGATCATCGCGCAGCAGCCAGGGATAATCGCGCACATGGCCGGCGCAGCCGGTGGCCGCGATCACCAGGTGGTCTCCTTGACCTAGCCGGCTCAGCCAGTCATCGATGTTGCGACGGGCGACATCGAGCGCCACCCCGGGGGCATCGGTGTGCTGGTAAACAGCACCACAGCAACCGGCCGCCGGCTGTGCGCTGGTACCGAGCCGATCGAGTATGCGGGCCAGGGCGGCATTGGTCGCCGGCGCGATGACCTCCTGGACACAACCCTGCAGGACCAGCGCGCGGCGCTCATGCCGCGGTGCCGGCCAGGACTCGGCCTTCTCGGCCGGTGGCACCAGCTTCGCCAGTGTGGCCGGGAGAACCGGCCGCAAGCGCCTGGCGAAGCCGACAAGCAGCGCCATGCGGCGCCGGTGCGGCACCAGGGCGAGCAATGCCCGGCGCGCCAGCCGGCCGGCCAGCGGGCGCGGCGCGCGCTCGGCCAGCACTGCCTTGCCGATATCGAGCAGGTGGTGATAGTCCACCTCCGACGGGCAGGCCGTTTCGCAGGCCCGGCAACCCAGGCAGCGGTCCAGGTGCCGGCGGGTCTCCTCGCCGCTGGCATCGCCCTCCAGCAGCGCCTTGATGAGATAGATGCGCCCGCGCGGGCTGTCCAGTTCATTGCCCAGGACGCGATAGGTCGGGCACACGGCGGTACAGAAACCGCAGTGCACGCATTTGCGCAGGATGGCGTCGGCGCTGGCGCCGGCGCTGGTGTTCAGCAACGGCTCGGGGATCCGCGTCTGCATGGTTCAGCAGGCCATCTCGGCCGACAGGCGCGCGAACACGCCCCCGGGATCGAAAGCCGCCTTGATGCGCTCGCGAAGCGCCCTGGTGGAAGGGTCGATGAACCAGCGCCCGGGGGCGCCGCGGAAACCCTGCGCCTGCATGCGCCCCTGTTGTACCTGCCCGGCAATTTCGGCCTCGGCGGCCGCGCCCCGCAACCAGCGCACGGCACCGGCCGCGTCCAGCAGGCAGGGCAGGCCTGCTGCCGGCATTGGCGCGGCCGGCGGACACAGGCAGCGCCAGACCGGCTCGCCGGCATCGAACAGTGGCAACCGGTACTCGCGCAGTGCCGGCCAGAAAGCCTCGTTGTCGATACAGTCGCCGTCGTCAATGGCGGCACGCGCGGCATCGACGGCCGGCCCGACGCCCCCGAGCCGCAGGTACCACTGCCCCTCGTACCAGGCACTGGCCGTGACCGGTCGCGGCAGACGCGCCAGTGCCCGCATGGCAGCGATGGCCTCGCTGCCCGCTCGTGGCAACTGCAGGGTGATTTCCTGTTCGGGCCGCGGGATCAGCTTGAGCGACACCTCGGTGATCACCGCCAGGGTCCCCATGGACCCCACCAGCAGGCGGGAGAGATCGAAGCCGGCCACGTTCTTCATGACGCGCCCGCCGAAGCGCAGGTATTCGCCGAGCCCGTTGATGCAGGCAACGCCGAGTACGGCGTCGCGGATACTGCCGGCGAAGGCCGCGCGCGGCCCGGCCAGACCGGCGGCGACCGTGCCGCCGATGGTTGCCCGGCCATCCAGCAGCGCCGGTTCAAAGGGCAGCAACTGACCCGCTTCCGCCGCTGCAGCCACGACTTGCGCGACCGGCGTACCGGCGCGAACGGTCATGACCAGCTCCGAGGGCGCGTAATCGACAATACCCTGGCAGGCGCTGATGTCCAGCAGCGGGATGTCATCGTCGGCCAGCAGAAAGCCCCGGCTGCCGCCGCCACGGGGCCGCAGGCGGGTACCGCGCCCGGCCGCATCACGCACCTGCTCGCACAACCCGCGTACCGTCTCGTCCGTGGGTGCCGAGGCAGCCGGCAGGCCACCCGGTTGTGCGGCCTCGCTCACCAGCCGCCCGGGCCTGCCGATGCGCGGGCGTTCATGCAGGCGGGCGGCCACGGGCCTGCCCGGCCTGCATGTCGCTCAGCGGCGATGCAGCTGCCCGGGGCGGGCATCGGCGGGCAAAGCGCCAGCCCCTGTGAGAGCCAGCCGGCCGGCACCGGTCGCGGCCGGTGTGCACCGGGTATGGCGGGCAGCGCAGGCATTCACGGGCTCTCGCCGGCGGGGATGACCGGGGTACCCGAATCGACGTCGGCATTCTGGGCACGCTGGCGCAGTGCGTGGTCCATCAGCACGATGGCCAGCATGGCCTCGGCGATGGGCGTGGCCCGGATGCCGACGCAGGGATCATGGCGGCCGGTGGTCACGACCTCGATGGCCTCGCCGTGGATATCCACCGAGCGCCCCGGCAGGCGGATGCTGGAGGTCGGCTTCAGCGCAATGCGCACCCGGATGTCCTGGCCGCTGGAGATACCGCCGAGGACGCCGCCGGCGTGGTTGCTCAGAAACCCCGTTGGCGTGATCTCGTCACGGTGCTCGGTGCCCTTCTGCGTTGCGACTGCCACGCCATCGCCGATCTCCACGGATTTCACCGCGTTGATGCCCATCATGGCGGAGGCGATATCGGCATCGAGGCGTTCGAATACCGGCTCGCCCCAGCCCGGCGGCACGCCGCGCGCGACCAGGGTGATCATCGCGCCCACGGATTCACCCTCCTTGCGCAGGGCGTCCATGTAGGCCTCCAGCTCCGGGATGCGGCCGGGATCGGGGCAGAAGAACGGGTTGTCGTCGATGGTGTCCGGTGCTACCGGCTCGATGCTGATCGGGCCGAGCCCCGACAACCAGCCGCTGACTGTCACGCCGAAGCGCTCGGCCAGGTATTTGCGCGCGATGCCACCGGCGGCCACCCGCATGGCGGTCTCGCGCGCCGACGACCGGCCACCGCCGCGATAATCGCGGTGACCGTATTTCTGCTGGTAGGTGTAATCGGCATGACCGGGGCGGAACTGCCCGGCGATGCGCCCGTAATCCTTGGAGCGCTGGTCGGTGTTCTCGATGAGCAGGCCGATCGGCGTGCCGGTGGTCCGGCCCTCGAACACGCCCGAGAGAATGCGCACCTCGTCGGGCTCGCGCCGCTGGGTCGTGTGGCGCGACTTGCCCGGCTTGCGCCGGTCGAGATCACGCTGCAAGTCCGACTCGCTGAGTGCCAGGCCGGGCGGGCAGCCGTCAACGATGCACGCATACGCCGCCCCGTGGCTCTCGCCACAGGTGGTGATGGTGAACACGCGTCCGAAAGTATTGCCAGCCATGAGGGGCGCTATTGTAGCGCCGCCACGGCGATACGTCGCCGGTTAGCCGCCGGTACCGGCGGCTAACCGGCGGCCCGGGCCTGGTAGCCGGGAATGCTCGCGAGATCCACGTCGTCGAGCTGTGACGCGTCCAGGAACTCCTCGGCGTAGCGCCGGTACACCTGCTCGTCCACGAACACCTGGAACAGGTCACGGTCGATATGATTGTCGATGGCCATGCGCCCGAGAATCGTCAACGCCTGGGACAGCTGCATCGGCCGCTTGTAGGGCCTGTCCGCCGCCGTCAGTGCCTCGAAGATGTCGGCGATCGCCACCATGCGGGCCGGGATGGACATCTGCTCGCTGGTCAGGCCCTGCGGATAGCCGGTTCCATCCAGGCGCTCATGGTGGCCGCCGGCATACTCGGGCACGCGGCGCAGGTGCTTCGGGTAGGGCAGGGATTCGAGCATCTTGATGGTCACGACCACGTGGTTGGCGATGATGTCGCGTTCCTCGGCGGTCAGCGTGCCGCGGCCGATGTGCAGGTTGTGCACTTCCTCTTCGGTCAGCAGTGCGCCCTCGTCACCCTCGGCATCGCGCCAGCGCCGGCCGGCTATCTCGGTGATGCGCCGACGGTCCGCATCGTCGATGAACTCCCCGCCGATATTGGCCTTCTGCAGGAAAGCGAGTTCATCGTCGATGCTGTCGATGACCGGTCTGTACCGGGCATCTGCGTGGAGCACGGCCTGCGGATCCTTGCCCTCGGCGGTGAGCGCCCGCGCCAGCGCCTCGGCGCGCTCGCGCTGGCGCAGGGCCTCCATCCGTGCCTCGACCAGCTCAATCCGGTCGAAAATGGTTTCCAGCTTGGTGGACTTGTCCACCACGTACTCGGGGGTGGTGATCTTGCCGCAGTCATGCAGCCAGGCTGCGACGCTGAGTTCGTAGCGCTCGTCGGCGCTCATGCTGAACTCGCTCAGCGGCCCGTCCGCCGTTCGGCAGGCGGCGTCGGCCAGCAGGTCCGTCAGCACCGGGACGCGCCGGCAATGGCCGGCGGTGTACGGGGATTTCTCGTCAATCGCGTTGGCTATGAGCCGGATGAAGGAATCGAACAGCTCGCGCTGGGCATCGATGAGCGACTTGTTGGTTATCGACACCGCGGCCTGTGAGGCCAGCGATTCCACCAGTTTCTGGTCCAGCACCGTGAACGGGCGTACCTGCCGGGAGGCCGGATCGCGCGCGTTCAGCAGTTGCAGCACACCGATGAGCTCACCCTCATGATTGCGCATGGGCACGGTGAGAAAGGACTGCGAGCGGTAGCCGGTACTGCGGTCGAACTGCTGGGTGCCGGAGAAATCGAACAGGCTGTTCGAGTAGGCGTCCTCGATGTTGATGGTCTCGCCCGACAAGGCGCAGTGCGCCGCCACCATCTTGTGATTGGGGTTGCCGGCGTTGTCGTGCAGGGCAATCGGCGGGAAGGTGATCGGCGTGCCGCTGGTGCCGCCCATGCGGATACCGAGCGACTCGGTGTGCACGATTTCGAACCTGAGCGTGTCGTCGTCGCTGTACAGGTACAACGTGCCGCCATCGGCCGCGGTGATGCGTTCGGCCTGCTGCAGGATCATCTCCAGCAGGCGATCGTGATCCCGCTCGGCGGACAGTGCAATGCCGATCTCCGTCAGCTCTTCAATGAGCTTGAACGGGTCGCTGTCGAATTCGTTCATGCCGGCCCCGGAGCCTCGCGATGGCGGCTATGGTAAGCCAAGGCCGGGGCCAGCGCATCAGGCCCGGCCGCCACCACGCCGGGCGTCGGCGGCCGGGCCCTGAATCCGGCGATCAGGCGCCCTCGTCCTCCATCAGCGTCACCAGCAGATCATTGAGCTGATGCACGAATGCGGCCGGATCATCGAGCTTGCCGCCTTCTGAAAGCACGGCCTGGTCACGCAGCACCCGCGCCAGGCGGGCGAAGTCCTCGCCCTGGCGAGCCGCGAGCTTGCGCACCAGCGGATGGCCCGTGTTCACCTCCAGGATGGGCACCACGTCGGGGACCTCCTGCCCGGCGGCCTTGAGGATGCGCTGCAGATTCATTCCCGGGCCGCTGTCGTCGGCCACCAGGCAGGAGGGCGAGCTGGTCAGGCGCCGGCTGACGCGCACCTCCCTCACGCTCTCGCCGAGGGCCTCCTGGATACGATCGGTCAGGCCGTCGCTGGCGGTATCATCCGCGGCCTTGTCGTCGGCGTCGGCGTCGGCGTCGGCGTCCTTGCCGGCATCGCCCAGGTCGACATCACCCTGGGCGACGGACTTCAGCGACTTGCCCTCGAACTCGGCGAGATGACCGACCAGCCACTCGTCCACCGGCTCGCTCATCAGCAGCACTTCCACGTCGCGGTCGCGAAACAGCTCCAGGTGCGGACTGTGGCGGGCCATGTCGTGGCTCTCGGCGCAGATGTACCAGACGTGCTCCTGGCCCTCTGCCATGCGGCCGAGATAGTCCTGAAGGCCGACCGTGGGCTCGGGCTGCTCCGCCCGGGTGCTGGAGAAGCGCAGCAAGCGCGCGATGCGATCGCGATTGGCCGGGTCTTCAATGATGCCCTCCTTGAGCACCCGGCCGAAGGTCTTCCAGAACTGTGCGTAGTCCTCGGGCTTGTCCCGGGCCAGGCGCTCCAGGCCGTCCAGTACCCGCTTCACCGCGGCTGCGCGCAGGGTCTCGATGTTCGGGTTGTGCTGCAGGATCTCGCGCGAGACGTTCAGCGGCAGGTCGGCGCAGTCGATGACGCCACGCACGAAGCGCAGGTAGCGTGGCAGCAACTCGTCCGCGCCTTCCATGATGAACACCCGCTGCACGTACAGCTTCACGCCGTGGCTGGCGTCACGGTCCCAGAGGTCGAACGGCGCCCGCCGCGGAACGTACAGCAGCGTGGTGTATTCGAGCTTGCCTTCGACGTGGTTGTGCACCCACAGCAGCGGATCCTCGTAGTCGTGGGCAACGTGCTTGTAGAACTCCCGGTATTCCTCGTCGCTGATGTCCTTCTTCGCGCGCGTCCACAGCGCGGTCGCCCTGTTCACCGTCTCCCAGGCACCGGCCTCCTCGTCACCCTCGCCGTCGCCCTCCCTGCGCATCTCGATCGGCAGGGAGATGTGATCGGAGTAGCGGTGGATGATCTGGCGCAGCTTCCAGCCGCTGAGCAGATCGCGGGCGTCCTCGCGCAGGTGCAGGACGATCTCGGTGCCGCGGGTCTCTCGGGTGAGCGGCTCGATGGTGTACTCGCCGGTACCTTCGGATTCCCAGCGCACGCCGGCTTCGTTCGGCGCCCCGGCCTTGCGGGTGGTGAGCACGACCCGCTCGGCGACGATGAACGCCGAGTAGAAGCCCACGCCGAACTGGCCGATGAGGCGGGCGTCCTTGCGCTGGTCCCCGGTGAGCGAGGCGAAGAATTCCTTTGTACCCGAGCGGGCGATGGTACCGATGTTGTCGATGACCTCCTCGCGGCTCATGCCGATGCCGCGATCGCGGACCGTGATGGTGCCATCGGCCTCGCTGTAGTCCACGGCAATGGCCAGCGAGGTATCGCCCTCGTAGAGCGTGTCGTCGGCAAGCGCGGCGAAACGCAGCTTGTCAGAGGCATCGGCCGCGTTGGACACGAGCTCACGCAGGAAAATCTCGCGGTTGGAGTACAGCGAGTGGATCATCAGGTCCAGCAGCTGCCGGACCTCGGACTGGAAGCCCAGGGTCTCCTTGGCCGTCGTCGTCATCGTGTTGTCACCCTCTGGAATCCGGTTGAACCGGCCACATGGGGGCCGTTGGCTGGTTTTCAAGATCGCGCCGGCAACGGCTTCCTCCGTCCTGCTCAAGTTCTGCGTGAACAAGGCGATGCAGGCTACTGTTGACAAATAATGCCTTGTTGAGGCTGGCCCTTGTGTTCATAATTGGTTCAGGGGTCGCCTGGGCGCGACACCACGGGGGCTGAACAGCGTCACATGGCGCTTCGACCCCTGGCGTGCAAACTGTGGAGACATCAGCATGAACAAGCACTTCAAACAGCTTGGCCAGGGAATGACCGAGTACATCATCATCGTCGCACTGATCGCGATCGCGGCCATCGCCGCCTATTCGTTCTTCGGCTCCACCCTGCGCAGCCAGGTCGGCGGCATGGCCACCGAGCTGGCCGGCGGCGACGCGACCACCGCACAGGCGCAGGCAGCCGCAAAGGCGGACCTGACCACCGGCGAGGGCGGCAAGAAGATCGATCTCGGCGATTACATGGGCCAGAACGAGTAGGCCGGCGCATCCGGTCAAGCGCGAGATTCGCGGCGGCACGGCCCGGTAACGGCCGTGCCGCCGGGGACGCGAAAACCAATGCTGCGCAAGGGGGCAGGCCGGCAACGGGGCCAGGCGATCGTATTCGTCTCGGTCACGCTCGTTGTTGTGCTCATCTCCCTGAATTTCCTGTATAAAGCCGGCCGCCTGACGTCAACGAAGATGCGGCTGCAGAACGCCGCGGACGCCGCCGCCTACAGCGCCGCGGTGGTGGAGGCCCGCGACCTCAACTTCGCCGCCTACATCAACCGCGCCATGATTGCCAACGAGGTCGCCATCGGCCAGATGGTCGGCCTGCACTCCTGGGCTTTCCACTGGGCCTCGTTCCATTACTACCTGAACGGCTATTTCCGTCAGTTCGTCGAGCCCATCTTCCCGCCGGTGACCACGCCGCTGGTCAATGGCATCTCGGCCGGCACCCGTTTCATGTTCCAGATCCCCGGCAATTTCCTCCAGCCGGTGTTCAAGGTGGGCGCCAATGCCGGCACCACCGTGCTGCACAACATCAACAAGGTGTTCGGCTACGCCCAGCAGGGCTACCATTTCGCCTCGGTGCTGTATGCCATCAGCGCCATCGACCAGACCATCAGCGACAACGCGCCGAACGCGAAAATCTCCGACTACGGCATGCTCACGCTGCTGGGGCACGCGGCCACCTTCGGCGCGATACCCTCGATGCCGGGCAGTTTCGTGAAGACCTACCGCTCCACCCGGCCGTCCGGCACCTCCGCACCGCCTGCCGAGGGCGAACCCGAAGCCTCGGAAAACCAGACCGGCATGGCGCGCTTCGCCGCGCTCACCCGCGCATCACGGGACGACTTCACCCTGTGGCGCGGCTGGGAGATGCCCCTGTACATCCCGCCGATCCTGCCGGTGGATATCCACGAGTCCATCAATTTCGGCTTCAATGCGGTCGTTTTCTCGGTGGATATCACCATTACTGTGGATTTCGAGCTGGATTTCCGGCTGGCGCGGTATGGCGGGACGGAGCTGCGGCATCGCACCGACAATTCCGATGGCACCAAGTTCGGCTGGCAGGCCGTCGACACCACCGGCCTGAGCATTCATTTCCACTTCTCGGTGGATGCCACCCTGGAGGCCTGCCTGCTGGGCATCTGCGGGGACATCGGCGTTGGCGGCACGGCCACGCTGTCCGGGGGGCGGCTGGACCTGGAACTGAGAGCCCGGTTGCTGGGCGAGAGCATTGTCATCCCGGTGGTGCCGAACGTGCCCTTCCCGACCTCGGCACCGTTCGCGGCCGGCTCGGCGCAGGTGGGCAACAATGCCAGCGGCAACTTCAACCGCGGGCTGACCGACATGAACACCTTCACCAACAACTTCGCCAGCGAGGATTACGGCCAGGCGCACGAGCATTTCGGTGCCTGGCAGGGCGGCGTGCCATTCATCCCGTCCATGACCGACCCCGTCATCCCCTGCGTCAACCCCGGTGGGCCCTGCCAGGTGCCGACAGTGGCCACTCACATCGGCCTGCCCAAGCACAAGTCGAACCAGAGCTATCGTGGCCTGCCTTCGTACCTGGATACCGTCCCCCAGACCGACCCCTGGGGCTTCGAGGCGCCCTACCTCATCCTCGGCCTCGTCCAGGACGGCATGCCGACCATCACCGCCAACTTCAACGAGCCCAGCGGCCGCCTGCAGCTCAGCGATGAACTCGCCGACGGCGAGGTGGCCGTCATATCCAAGGCCGAGGTGTACTTCAAGCGGCCGAGCGACCTGTCCTGGTTCCGGCGCAATGACGGCCTGGAAGAGCAGGGCAGCGCCTTCAACCCGTACTGGAATGCCCGCCTGGTGCAGACCACACACGCCGATCGCATGGTTGCGCTGTGGCTGCAGCAGAAGGAGAACTTCTACAATCTGCCGTTCTCCATGCCGGACCTGCCCGACTGGGCCGACCCGACGGAGTGGTTCTGATGCCCCACCCGCGCCGCCACCAGCACGGCCAGGCCATGACCGAGATGGTCATCATGAGCGCCTT
>CAYGQN010000137.1:0-9949 GCA_964351795.1 uncultured Gammaproteobacteria bacterium | reverse complement strand
ACCACGGTGGGATCGACAAAGGCACCGCCGGAATGGGTGCCGCCGATCACGACGGCGACTCCCGCGCGCAGGTGGTGCAGCCCTTCCGCGCCGCCCGCCACCTTGCTCGTCAGCTTGTAGCGATTCTTGACGTCGTGGCACGTGCGCGCGTGGAGGCGGCCGGCACCGCCCTGGCCACCCTCGAGGCGCGCGAGCGGCAGTTGCGCGTGGCGCAGCACCGGGCCGGGTTGTCGGTGTGGGAATGGGAGTTCACCAGCGGCAATATCCGCTTCATCGGAGACATGCCGCCCTGGCTGGAGGGCTCGGCCGACAACTGCCACCTGGAGGCGCTGCGCGCCAGGATTCATCCCGAGGATCGCCCGCAACTGGCGGACACTGCCCGCCGGCTGCAGGCCGGTGAAACCGGCGAGTTCAACGTCAAGTTCCGCTTCCTCTGCAACAACGGCGAGACACGCTGGTTTCGCAGCACCGGGACACCCGAACGGGCCGCCGATGGCAGCATTGTCCGCCTGACCGGGGCCACCTTCGACGTCACCAGCATCAAGCAGATGGAACAGGAACTGCACGAGCGCCAGGCGCAGCTGCGCATCGGCCAGGAAGTGGCACGGATGTGGAGCTTCGCCTGGGATCTGCGCACCGATGCCTGCAGCTACACCGGCGGCAGCCCGAGCCCTGTCGGAGTACTGGCCGATGGCGAGGGCATCGATGCCCTGCTGGCAAGCGCCTGGCCCGAGGACAGGCCTTCGCTGCAGGCATTCCTGCAGAGCGTGCGCGCCAGCCCCGCCGAAACCCGTCAGCATGAATTCCGGGTGCAGGGGCCGGGCGGCCAGCCGGGCACCCTGCTGATGCGGGTGCGCGGCGAGGCGCGGCAGGGCGGCTGGCTAGTGCACGGCGCCTGCGTGGATATCAGCGAGTTGCGCGAATACGCCGACTGCATCACCAGCGCCCAGCGCCTGTTCCGTTTGTGGTTCTGGCGCTGCCGGGTCGATACCGACAGCTTCGAGTTCCTGGGGGATGCCGCGGCCACCGACGTGCCGGGCGGGCACCGCCACTGGCGCCTGTCGGAACTCATCGCGACGGCCGATCCGCAATGCCGGCAACCACTGCAGGTATTTTTCGAGCAGGCCTGGGCCTGCACTGAACCGGACCGGGAATTCCAGCTGACCTTCAGTGGCTCGACCGATGCCAGGGCCTGGTACGAAGCGCGCTGCCGGGTGCTGCTGGACCCCACCGGCAAGCCGGTGGCAGTCGTCGGCAGCACCCGGGACATCACCCGCGAGACCCTGCAGGGCGCGGCACTCGCCGAGCAGGACCAGCACCTGCGCCTGGCCCAGGAATCCGCCGGCTTCTGGACCTGGGTGGTGACGCCGGCGTCCGGGCAGGTCCGCTACATCGGTATCCCGCCGCCCTGGGCGGGGCCCGACACCCGCGCCGATTGCCTGGTGGAGTTCGAGCAGCACATCGACCCGGACGCACGCGCGGACATGGCCAGGCAATTGCAGCTCGCGATGGCGAACCCCGGGCGCAGCGTAGAGCTGCAGCTCGGTGTTCGCTGGCCCGACGGCAGCCGCCACGAGATCCTGGCCCGAGGGCGCGCGCTGGCAGGCCCGGACGGGCAGCTGCTCGTGTACGGCACCAGCATGGACGTCACCGACCAGGTGCGTGCCGCCGAGGCGCTGCGGCACAGCCAGCAGCGGTTCCGGCGCCTCATCGACCTCTCCCCGATCGCCATGTGCACCATCAGCGCGGATGGCCGCGTGTTGCTGGTGAACGAAGCGTTCACCCGCTTTTTCCAGCTGCCGGCCAGCAGCTGTATCGGCTCCCCCACCAACACCCTCACCCGGCCCGAAGACCGCGCCGCCTGGGCGCGGGCATTCGGTTCGCTGTGCAGCGGCGACTCGGACAGCTTCACGCTCGACAAGCAGTACCTGCTGCCCGATGAGCGGACCCTGGCGGCGCGGGTTACCGCCGTGGCCGTGCGCGACAGCGACGGACGGCTGGAGTCGGTGATTGCGCAGATCCAGGATTTCTCCGAAATCCAGGAGCGCGAGCTGGAACAGCGCCAGAGCAATGCGCTGCTGACCATCCTCGAGCGCGCCCACCAGGCCTTTCATGCCGAGGAACCCCTGCCGCGCATCTTCGCCAGCCTGCTGAGCAAGGTGTTGCAACTGGTCGGGGGCAGCGACGGCTTCATCGCCACCATCGACGAGCATCGGGGCGAGATACAGCTGGAGGGCACGAGCGTGCATCGCACCGCGGCCGGCGCGGAGCAGACCCGTGCCTTCCGCAGCGCGCTGGCGCCCGAGGAGCAAATCGTCCGCGGTATCATCCTGCAGGCCAGCCCCGTGCTGATGAACCGGCTGGACGAGGCCGACACGCTGCCAGGGCTGGCAGGGGCCCCCGCTTCTCCGCACAACATGCTGGGCATGCCCTTGATCTCCGGCGGTCGTGTGGCCGGCGTTGTCGTGCTGTGCAACCGCGAGGGCGGTTACAACTGGCGCACGGTAGGCCGGCTCGGCCCCTTCCTGAACACGGCGGCCAGCCTCATCGACGCCGCCCGCCTGCGCAGCGAACGCGATGGCGCCATCGCCTCACTGCAGCACAGCGAGCAGCGCCTGCACGCGCTCATCGAGAACCTGCCCGGCGTCGTCTGCCACGAAGAGCAGGACGAGTACGGCCGCTGGCGGACCGTGCTGATGAGCGCCGAGGTGCAGGCGCTGACCGGTTACACACCGGAGGATTTCACCAGCGGGCGGGTGAGCTGGTGGCGTGATGTTGTCGATCCGCTGGACGAGGCCCGCGTGCGCCGCAACCTCAGCACCGAACGCCTGCAACGGCACGCGGCCAGCAGCTGCCAGTATCGTATCCGCACCCGGTCCGGCCGCTATCGATGGGTGCTGCACCGGGTCAGTGCCCCGCTGGAGAATCAGCCCGTGCCGGCCTGCAACGGCTTCATCCATGACATCACCCCGCGTCACCGCATGCAGAATGCGCTGGAGCTGATCGCGCGCGCATCCTCGGCATCGGGCAACGAGCTGTACCAGCAGATTGCCCTGGCCATCGCCGTGGCGCTGGAGGTGCGCATCGTGATCATCGCCGAGCCCATCGCCGGCGCTGCCGGCGAAATGCGCACACTGGCGCTGGTTCGCGATGGCAAGCTGCTGCCGGCCATCACCTACCGGCTGGCCGGCACACCCGGGGAAATCGCCATGCGCGAAGGCGTGTGCTTCTTCCAGGGCAAGGTTCGCACCCGGTTCCCCGCCGATGCATTGCTGCGGCAATGGAACGTCCACAGTTGCGTCGCCGCGCGCCTGCACTCCACCGACGCACGGCCGCTCGGCATCGTTGCCGCCATGCACGATTCCGACATCGACGAGGCCAGCGACCCGGCCAACATGCTGGAGATCTGCTCGGCCCGCATCGGCTCGGAGTTGCAGAACATCGACTACGGCCAGCGCATGGCGGGCTCGCTGGCAGCCCTGCGGGCAACACTGGAATCCACCGCCGATGCGATCCTCGTCCATGATCGCCAGGGCCGGATTCTGCATTACAACAGCAAGTACCTGGAGTTGTTCGAGCTGCCCGAGGACGCGCTCGGCAACCTGCGCGAACCGGCCCTGCGCGAGATCGTCTACCGCGATGCCGAGGGCAGGGAAGAGGTTATCGCCTGGGCCTCGCGGATGGCGGCCGAAGCACTGGCACAGGGCACCCGCAAGTTTCGTTATCCCGACGGCCGCGTCATCGAATGCTTCACACAGCCACAGCTGCTGGCCGGCAGGGCCTCGGGGCGGGTGTGGAGTTTCCGGGACATTACCGACACCGAGCGCTCCAATGCCCTGGTGCGGGCCGAGCGTGCCCTGTTGCAGGAGGTGCTGGACAGCAACCCGAACATCATCACGGTGAAGGATCAGCAGCAACGATACGTGCTGGTGAACAAGGCCACCGCCGATTTCACCGGCATGAGCCCCGCCCAGCTGCTCGGGCGCAGGCTGGACGAGGCGCCCTGGCACATTGCCGCCATGGACCAGCTCATGCGTGCACACGAAACCGTTCTGCGCACCGGCAGGGAAACGCGCGTCGATGATGTTGTCGCCCGCAACAGCCGCGGCGAGGAGCGACGCCTGCTGGTCACCAACCGCCCCCTGCGGGACCTGGACGGTGCCGTCACGCGCACGCTCAGCGTCACGTTCGACGCCACCGAAATCCGGGACATGGAAAGCAAGCTGCGCCAGGCTGTCTCGGAGCTGGCGCTGGCAGAGGAACGCGAGCGCAAGCAACTGGCCGTGCTGCTGCATGACAACATCGTGCAGGATCTCGGTGCGCTGAAGCTGCGCCTGGGCATCGCGCAGCAGCAGCATCCCGGGATCGTTGAACTGGCACAGATGCGCGAGCTCACCGGCCAGCTCATCACCGCGGCGCGCAGCCTGATGTTCGAGCTCAGCCCGCCCATCCTGTACGAACTCGGCCTGACGGCAGCACTGGAGTGGCTGGCCGAGCAGTTCCAGGCGAAGCACGGCCTGTCCTGTCAGCTGCGAAGCGATACCGCAGCCAATGACCTGCCCACCCAGACCCAGGTGATGCTCTTCCAGGTCGTGCGCGAACTGCTGGTGAACGTCAACAAGCATGCCTGCGCCAGCATGGTCAGCGTGCACATGGAAGCCGATGCCGAGGGTTTCCACCTGCAGGTCACGGACAACGGCACCGGCTTCAACCCGGCGCGCACCGAGCACGGCGCCGAGCTCAGCGGCTTCGGCCTGTTCAGTATTCGTGATCGGCTGAAGCTGCTGGGCGGCGAACTCCGTGTCGACAGCCAGCCCGGCAGGGGCACACGCGTGGCCCTTACCCTGCCGATTGCCGGCGCCGGCCCGGGCGGCTGAAACCCCGGCCAGCACCCGGAGAGCCACCAGCGCCGTCGCCTCCCCGCGGCCACTGGCCGCGACAGGGCCGGCCGGCATCCGCGGCGAGGGGACCGCACCGACCTGCCGAGCGCTACCGTCCTGCCCAGGGCACCTGGCGCCACCGTACCGAGCAGGGGCAGCTTCCCCGGCAACAGGACGCTGCCGAGCGATCCGGGCCCGGCGCCGGCAGGCCGATCCCGCCAGCCTCGGCCATCGCGTTATCATGCGGGCCCGCCAGCACCCGGAGAGCCGCCCGCATGCCCCGCCTGTCCGCCGTCGAAGTCAGCACCGCCGATACCCCTGACGCCGCCATCATCTGGTTGCATGGCCTCGGTGCCGATGGCCACGATTTCGAACCCCTGGTACCGGAACTGCACCTGCCGGAGAGCCTCGGCGTGCGGTTCATCTTCCCGCATGCGCCGACCATGCCCGTGACCATCAACAACGGCTACGTGATGCCGGCCTGGTACGACATCCTGGAGATGAATCTGGACCGGCGCGTGGACACCGCCCAACTGCGCGATTCCGCCGTGGCCGTGGGCGAGTACGTGGACCGGGAGATCGAGCGCGGCATCGACAGCCGGCGCATCATCGTGGCCGGCTTCTCCCAGGGTGGTGCGGTGGCGATTGAACTGGCGCTGTGTCACCCCGCGCCGCTGGCCGGACTGGTCCTGCTGTCGACCTACTTCCCGACCAGCGACAGCATCGTCCCCGGCGAAGCCAATCGCGCCCTGCCGGTGTTCATCGGCCATGGCAGCGCTGATCCGATCGTTCCGGAGTCCCTCGGCCGCGCCGCCGAGACGCGGCTCCGCGCCCTGGGCCACGACTGTGACTGGCACAGTTACCCGATGGAACACAGTGTGTGCCTGGAGGAGATCCGCGACATCTCGGCCTGGCTGCAGGCCCGGCTGGCCGGGCCGGGCTGAGCCCGTGGCCGCTGGCGTGGCCAGAGCGGCTGCGTTAATTTAGCCCGCAATCGAACGGGGAGGCAGACGATGGGTGACGCAGACAGCAATTATTCGGGCGTGTGGGACGGCCGCCTCGGCTTCGGCCACAAGGCGGCGGTGCTGGCCATCGACCTCCTGCAGGGCTACACCACCGAGGGCTCGCCGCTGTACGCGCCGGGCGTGGTCGAGTGTGTGCGGCAGGTCCCGACGCTGCTGGCGGCGGCCCGCGCCCGCGCCGTCACGGTCATGCACACGCGCGTGCTCTACAATCCGCACAACTTCGAGGACGGCGGCATGTGGATCCGCAAGGCGCCGGTGCTGAAGGCGCTGGTGCCCGGCAACCCCTACGCCGCGTTCTGCCCCGGGGTGGAACCGCTGGACACCGAGACCGTCATCGTCAAGCACTACGCCAGCTGCTTCTTCGGTACCTCGCTGGCAGCCACGCTCACCGCCGCCGGCGTTGACACCCTCATCATCGCCGGCTGCACCACCTCCGGCTGCATCCGCGCCACGGCGGTGGACGCCGTCCAGCACGGTTTCCGGCCAATGGTCGTGCGCGAATGCGTCGGTGACCGCCACGAGGCGCCGCACGAGGCCAACCTGTTCGACATCAACGCCAAGTACGGCGACGTGGTGAGCCTGGCGGAAACGCTGGACTGGCTGGCCACGCAACCGGCAGCCGCCGGCGCCGCCTGAACCAACGTCCCCGCACCCGGAGAGCACTGGATGAGCAAGCTGACCCAGACGCGGCATTACGACTACGTGCCCATCATCGACCGCCCGCCGCTGCGCCTGCCCGACGGCGCGCGCGTGGCGGTGGTGCCCTATATCAACATCGAACACTTCCCCGCCGACATCCCCGGCACGGCCATCGTGCCGGGCACGCAGCAGTTCACGCCCGATCCGCTCAACTACGGCTGGCGTGACTACGGCAACCGCGTGGGCCTGTGGCGGATGATGGCGCTGATGGACGAATGCGGCATGCGCGGCACGGTGTGCCTGAACTCGGACATCATCCGCGAGTACCCGCGCATCATCGAGGAAGGCGAGAAGCGTGGCTGGGCCTGGATCGGCCACGGCATCAACAATGCCCCGGCCAATTTCATCAGCGGCATCGACGAGGCAAAGGAGCGCGCCATCCTCACCGAGGTGCTCGACGCCATGGCACACACGCTCGGGCGCAGGACCAAGGGCTGGCTCAGCCCCTTCCTCACCCACACCGACAACACCCCGCGCCTGCTCGAGGAACTGGGCGTGGAGTACCTGTGCGACTACACCGCCGATGATCATCCCTTCCCGATGAACACCCCGGGCGGCAAGCTGATCGCGGTGCCCTACACGGTGGAACTGAACGACATCCCCGCCTTTGCGAATGTCGGCGTGTCATCGGAGGCCTTCGGCGACATGATCATCGACCAGTTCGACGTGCTCTACGGCGAGGGCGCCACCAACGCGCGCATCATGCCAATCTGCCTGCACACCTTCTGGGTCGGCCAGCCGAACAAGTTCAAGCACCTGGCCCGCGCCTTCCGCTACATCGCCGACCACGACAAGGTCTGGCTGGCCACTGCCGACGAGGTCAACGACTGGTACCGGGCCGAATACCTGGCCTGAATGCCGGCTGCCAGCCCCTGCCCGACTGGCGCGCGGGCCTGCGACAGTGCCGCCCGATGGCGCGTGCGGGCGCCGGGGGAACCGCGCGCTAGAGATCGCGGATGGTGAGGTAGCGATCCTCGCGCAGGGCGGTGATGCGGGCCTCCACCTGCTCGTCGCTCACCCCCAGCGTGTGCAGCAGGCGACTGGTGAGCATGATGCTGGTCTCCAGCGTCTCCGGCACCACCTCGCTGGCACCGGCGGCGAGCAGGCGTTCCAGGTTGGTGTCGTCGCGTGAGCGCACCAGGATGGGCAGCTCCCGGTTGACCGCCCGCGCCTCGCGCAGGATGTGCAGGGCGGCCCGCTCGTTGTCGAAACTCACCACCAGTGCGCGGGCGCGCTCCACGCCGAGCGCCCGCAGCACGTCACGGTGGGACACATCACCGTAGAACACCTGCCGGCCGTCCTCCCAGGCATCGCGCACCAGCTGCGGATGCAGGTCGATGGCCACGAAGGGCACATGCTCGGCCGTGAGCAGCGCCCCGATCTGCGAACCCACCCGGCCATAACCGCACAGCACGATGTGACCACTGGTGTCGTGCACCATGCTGGCGATCTCCTCCACGTCGGTGCTGACCGGCGCACTGCGGGCCGGCAGCAGGCGCTCGGCGATGCCGCGGTTGTGGCGGATGAGCACCGGCGCGATGAGCATCGAGACAATGATGCCGGCCAGTATGGGCTGGGCATCGCTGTTGCTGAGCAGGCCGGTGGCCATCGCCAGCGCCAGCAGCGCGAACCCGAATTCCCCCCCGTGGCCCAGCACCACGCCGGTGCGCAGGCTGACAGCGCGATCCCGGCCCCAGAACCAGGCCAGCAGCACGATGGCCACGCCCTTGCCCAGCACCAGGCCGGTGGCCAGCAGCAGCACCCAGGGCCAGATCTCCGGCAGCACCGTCACGTCGAAACGCATGCCCACGGTCACGAAGAACAGCCCCAGCAGCACATCCTTGAACGGGCGCAGCTCCACTTCTATCTGGTGCCGGTACTCGGTCTCCGAGAGCATCATGCCGGCCAGGAAGGCGCCCAGCGCCAGTGACAACCCCAGCTGTTCGGTCAGCCAGGCCGCCAGCAGCGACACGAACAGCACCGTGAGCGTGAACAGCTCGTTCGAACGTGCCGACGCCACCTCGTGGAACAGCGGTCGCAGCGCGTAGCGCCCGGCCGCCAGCATGACCGCGAAGGCGATGACCGCCTTGACCAGGGCCAGCTCCAGGGCCACGGCCAGGCTCCGCTCGCCGTCCGCGGCCAGCAGGGGGATGATGACCAGGAAGGGCACCGCGGCCAGGTCCTGGAACAGCAGGATGCCCAGCGAGAGGTTGCCGTGCCGTGCCTGCAGCTCCACCTGGTCGGTGAGTTGCTTGATGACGATGGCCGTCGAGGACATGGCCAGGGCGCCGCCGACCACGAACGCGGCGGCCACGGGAATACCGATCCACCAGGCGATGAGCGCGCCGGAGAGCGTGCCGACCAGCACCTGCGCACCACCCAGGCCGAGCAGCACGCTGCGCATGGCCATGAACTGGGGCAGCGAGAACTCCAGGCCGATGGAGAACAGCAGGAAGGCCACGCCCACTTCACCGAGCAGGGCCACGGTCTCGTTGTTGCTCACCAGCCCCAGCGCGTGCGGGCCGATGGCGATACCCACGAACAGGTAACCCAGCACCGGCGGCATGCCCACGCGCCGGAACAGGGCCACGAGCACGACCGAGCAGGCTATCAGGGCGAGAATGTCGGCAAGAATGGAGTGATGCACAGTCGCTGGCTTGTGGTTGCGCTGCCGGCAGCACCGGCACGGCGGCAAACGGCAAGACTCGGGCAAGCGCGCGCCCTTGTCAAAGCAAAACGCCCATCGCGTCCGATTCCCACAGGTGCTGGCAGCGGCCCCGCTGCGCGGCTGCGCCCGGATGTCCCTCCGTGCACCGGAGCGGCGGCGTGGCGGCGATGCCCGCCGCCGCGCGGCCGTGGGCGGGGCTGGTTTGGTGCGCCGCCGCAATACCGTTACCATGGCGCCCTTTACGCCAAGGATCCCGGCCCCGCCGCCAGCTCGCAGCCCCATGCCCTGTCCAGTCCCATACCGCGTGTTCATCGCGCTGCTTGCGCTGGTCTGGCTGCCGGCGGTGCAGGCGGATCCGGCTGTGCTTGCCTCGCTGGAGGATCTCAACCTGGAAGCCCGGCGCCTGGCCAGCTTCAGCAAGGCCGACTGCAGCGTCGCGCGCAAGCACCAGGACACCGCCGGCGCCCGGCTGAGTGAGCTGAGCGCACTCGAGCGCGGTTTCCCGGCACCGGAGCCGGACCCGCCCGAAGTCGCCGCGCGCAACCAGGCCGGTGCCGCCCGGGTGGCCGCCGACGCCGCCTTCCTGGTGGCCCGGGTGGCCACCGACAGCGTGCGCAACGCCTGCCGCGCCGCCCTGGAAGCCGTTGATGCCGGTGACGCGGCGGCCGCCCTGGTAG
>CAYGQN010000136.1:0-10010 GCA_964351795.1 uncultured Gammaproteobacteria bacterium | reverse complement strand
TTCGGGGAGAACCCGGGGGATGCGGGGCAGGACTACCCGCGGAGAGGTCAGTCGCAGATGTGCTTGGCGTCCAGTGACTCGGCATCGGGCGCCAGCACCGGGGCCGGCAGGTTCGGCATCATCTCGCGCATCATCTGCATGCAGGTCTGCATCTGCTGCATCTGCGGGGACCTGGACATCTCCAGGCCCCAGGTCATGGCAGCCTGCTGCGCCGCATCGCGCTCACCGGCGCCGCACAGGGCCTCGATCTCGGCGGCCTTGGCTTCGCCCTCGGCCTGCATGGCCTGCATGGCGGCTTCGTCAACCTGCTCCATGCAGGCCTGGAGTTCGCCGGCCCGCTGCATCATCTGCTGCATGTCGGCCTCGTTCATGCCCTGGCTGTGGGCCGTGGCGGCGGCCAGGGAAACGACCATGCCGCCAAGCAGGCGGCCGGGGTTGAAACGCGGGATCATCGGGGCACTCCATTGATAGCTGTTGGAACGGGCCGCAACCATAACCCGTCGCGGCCGCGCGTGCCCGGGGCGCGGTCACGAAACAGCGCGGCTCGCCGGCGCATGGCCGGGCAGCAGCCGCAGGCCGGCGCCGCCGTCAGTAGAAGGTCTTGCCGGCGGCGGCACGCGCGCGCAGCCAGTCCGAGGGCGCGAAGCGCGGGCCATGCCGCTCGGCCAGCTGCTCGCAGCCGGCCACGAAGCTGTCGATGCCCAGCGTGTCAATGTAACTGAAGGGCCCGCCCGTCCAGGGCGGAAAGCCGATCCCGAGAATGCCGCCGATGTCGCCGTCCTCGGGGTGCATGATCACGCCCTCCTCCAGGCAGCGCGCCGCCTCGATGGCCTGGCGATACAGCAGCCGCGTGATCAGCCCCTCGACGTCGGGCTGGGTGGCCGCTGGCACAAAGGCCTCGGCCAGGCCGGGCCACAGGTGCTTC
Source organism: uncultured Gammaproteobacteria bacterium (assembly GCA_964351795.1). Classification (GTDB taxonomy): domain Bacteria; phylum Pseudomonadota; class Gammaproteobacteria; order JADZEE01; family JADZEE01; genus CAYGQN01. Next base: position 9,085 of record CAYGQN010000136.1, on the reverse strand, counting down.
TTCGCATCCTCGGGGTAGTCGTAGAAACCCTTGCCGAAGCGCTTGCCCTGGCGCTGCAACGCCACCATGCGCTCGAACACCGGCCGCCCGGAGGGTGGTTCATAGGCATCACCGAGGTCGGCGGCCGTCTGCCTGTCGACATGCTGGACCAGTTGCAGGCTGACCTCGTCGAGCACGGCCAGCGGGCCCACCGGCATCCCGGCCAGCCGGGCCGCGTTCTCGATGAGCGCCGGCTTCACGCCATCGAGCAGCATGGTCATGCCCTCGTTGGTGAAGGTGGCGAACACCCGCGAGGTGAAGAACCCGCGGCTGTCGTTGACGACGATGGGTGTCTTGCGCAACTGCCGCACGTAGTCAAGCGCCCGCGCCAGCGCCGCCTCGCCGGTCTGCTGGCCGACGATGACCTCCACCAGCGGCATCTTGTCCACCGGCGAGAAGAAATGGATGCCGATGAACTGCGCGGGCCGCCCGGAGGCTTCGGCCAGGCCGGTGATGGGCAGCGTGGAGGTGTTGCTGGCAAAGATGGCCGCCGGGGGGATCACCGCCTCGGCCCTGGCGGTGACCTCGGCCTTGATGTCGCGATCCTCGAACACCGCCTCGATGACCAGGTCACAGCCGGCGAGCAGCGCGTAATCGGTGGTGGGCGTGATGCGCGCCAGCAGGGCCTCGCCCTTGTCGGTGCTGATGCGGCCGCGCTCAATGCCCCGGGCCACCAGCTTCGCGCTGTAGCCCTTGCCCTTCTCGGCGCTGCTCTGTTCGGTGTCCAGCAGCACCACCTCCATGCCGGCGCGCGCCGACACGTAGGCGATGCCGGCGCCCATCATGCCGGCACCGAGAATACCGAGCTTTGCCACCTTCGCCGGCGGCTCAGCCGGCGGGCGGCGGACCAGCTTGTCGGCCTCGCCCTTGTTCACGAACAGCGTCCGCACCATGTTGCGGGCCACCGGCGTGGCGGCCAGCGAGGCGAAGTAGCGCAGCTCGATGGCAAGGCCCGTATCGAAGGGCACGATGGTGCCCTCGTACACGGCCGAGAGAATGGCGATGGGGGCCGGATAGTTGCGGTTGGTGGCCTTCGCCGTCAGCGCCGTGCCGGCCATGAAGGTCTGGACCGCGCCCGGGTGCATGGCCCCGGCGCCACCGGGCACACGGAAACCCTTGACGTCCCAGGGCGGCACCGCGGCCGGGGACTCCAGCAGCCACTGCCTGGCGCGGGCCAGCAGGTGCCCGGCCGACACCACCGCATCCACGATGCCAAGCGCCTGCGCCTTCTCCGGGGTCACATGGCGGCCCTCGAGCATCAGCGGCAGTGCCTCGCGAATGCCGATCAGACGCGGCAGGCGCTGCGTGCCGCCGGCCCCGGGCATGAGACCCACCTGCACTTCCGGCAGACCGACCACGGCTTTGGGGTCATCGACGATGATGCGGTGATGACAGGCCAGCGCGAGCTCCAGCCCGCCACCGAGGGCGGTGCCGTTGATGGCGGCGCAGACAGGCTTGCCGCAGGTCTCCAGCAGCCGCAACACCTCCGACAGCGGCCGCGCGAAGGCCAGGGCCTCGGTGGGACTCATGCTGGACTCCAGCTTGCCCAGCACCCACTTGAGATCCGCGCCGGCCATGAAGTCCGCCTTGGCGGAGGTGACGATGACGCCCCGGATGTCGTCGTCAACCGTGATCTCGCGCACGCGCTGCTCCAGCTCGGCGATAAGCGTGGCGTTGATCACGTTCATCGGCCGGTCGTGGACATCGATGCTGAGGGTGGCGATGCCGTCGTCGTCGCGGACGAGCTTGATGTAGTCAGTCATGGATGCTTGCGCCCCCGTGTTTGCAATGCGTGGCCGTGGCCCGCGGTCAGATCCGCTCGATGATGGTGGCCGTGCCCATGCCGGCGCCCACGCACAGGTTCACCAGTGCCGTACCCTGGCCGCGGCGCTCGAGTTCATCGAGCACGGTGCCGAGGATCATCGCGCCGGTGGCGCCCAGCGGATGGCCCATGGCAATGGCGCCGCCATTGACGTTGATACGCTCGTGCGGCACTTCCAGCTCGGCCATGAACAGCATCACCACGGCGGCAAAGGCCTCGTTGAGTTCGAACAGATCGATGTCGGCGGTGCTCATGCCGGCGCGCTTGAGGACCTTGCGCGCCGAGGGCGCCGGGCCGGTCAGCATGATGTTCGGCTCCGAGCCGATGGAGGCGAAGGCACGGATGCGGGCACGCGGGCGCAGCCCGAGCTGCTCGCCGGCCTCGCGCGTGGCGATGAGCACCGCGGCGGCGCCGTCGACAATGCCGCTGGAGTTGCCGCCGGTGTGCACGTGGTCGATGGCTTCCACCTCCGGGTAGCGCTGGATGGCGACCGCGTCGAAGCCGCCCTGCTCGCCCATCTGCGCGAACGCCGGCTTGAGTTGGGCGAGGTCGTCCATGCCGGTACCCGGGCGCATGTGCTCTTCGTGATCCAGCAGCACCTGGCCCAGCTGGTCGCGCACCGGCACCACCGAGCCGCGGAACCAGCCCTGCTCCCAGGCGTGGGCGGCGCGGCGCTGGCTTTCCACCGCGTAGGCATCCACGGCCTCGCGCGAGAAGCCGTTCAGCGTGGCGATGAGATCCGCGCCGATGCCCTGGGGGGCGAAGTAGGTCTTGTAGTTCACCTGGGGATCGGTGAACCAGGCGCCCCCGTCCCCGGCCATCGGCACCCGTGACATGGATTCCACGCCGCCGCCGATGACCACGTCGGACTGGCCGGACATGATCTGCGCCGCCGCCGTGTTCACCGCTTCCAGCCCGGAGGCGCAGAAACGGTTGAGCTGCTTGCCGGGCACCGTCTGCGCGTAGTCGGCCATCAGCGCCGCGACCCGCGCGATATCCGCGCCCTGCTCGCCCACCGGCGAGACGCAGCCGAGCACCACGTCATCCACGCAGGCCGTGTCCAGGCCGTTGCGCTCGCGCAGCGCGACCAGCATCTGCCGGGTGAGCTCGATGGGCGTGACCTCGTGCAGCGCGCCGCCGGGTTTGCCACGGCCACGCGGGGTCCGGACATGATCGTAGAGGTAGGCTTCAGGCATGGTGGCAACTCCCGGTTGACGCTTGGGCGAACCCGGCCGCGCGCCGCCGAGCGGCCGGAGACCCGGGAGTATACGTCCCGTATCCGTTGCTGCGGGCTTGTTGCGGCGCGATAGAAGCGTCCTTGCAAGGTCCATCGACAGGACGCACCCCAGGCACCTGGGCCGGCGCGGTCCTTCGCTGTCGCCAGCGGCACGGCTGGCCGGGCCGTGCGCATGCACCGCCCGCGTGTCCGCCGGCGCGGCGGTCCGGGCTCAGCCGCCGTGCAGCGCCAGCCCGGGCCGCGGCCAGCGCATGCGCAGCAGCCGCCCGGTGCCGGACAGGGTCACGTAGGCGGTGCGCATGTCCTCACCGCCGAAGCAGATGTTGGTGACCAGCGGATCCGGCAGCGACAGGAATTCCAGCCGCTGGCCCGCCGGGGAGATCACGCTGATGCCACCGTCGAACAGGGTCGCCTGGCAGATGTTGCCGCCGGCCTCCACGGCCATGGAGTCGAAGCCGGCCAGACCGGGGGCGGCGTACAGCAGGAAGTCAGGGTCGAACGGCAGCGGCAGCCGCGCCGGCCGACCCGGCCCGGTCAGCGGGCAGCGCCACGCCCTGCCGCGCAGCGTCTCGGAGAAATACAGCGTCATGCCGTCCGGTGACAGGGCGACACCGTTGGTCATGTCCCAGGGGAACAGCACTTCGCGGATGTCCCTGCCGCCGGTGCTCGCGTACAGCACGCCGGCGCGATCCATCTCGCGGCCGCGGACCTTGCCGGTGTCGGTGAACCAGAACCCGCCCGCCGCATCGAAGACGAGGTCGTTCGGGCCACGCAGTGGCCTGCCGTCGCATTCGCTGTACAGGCATTCGATGTGGCCGCTGGCAATATCGATGCGCTCGATCCGCCCGCCGCTGTAGTCCTTCGCCGCATCGCCGGGAAACAGCAGGCCGTCCTGCTCGTGCCATTGCACGCCGCCGTTGTTGCACACGTAGCACAGCCCGTCCGGACCGATGGCGGCACCGTTCGGGCCACCACCGGGGCTGGCCACCACGCTGACGCGGCCATCGGCCTGCACGCGGCTGAGGGTGCCGCGGGCGATCTCGCACACCAGCACCGAGCCATCGGCGAGCGCCACCGGGCCTTCCGGGAACAGCAGGCCCTCGGCCATGACTTCGTAAGCGATCTCCATGAACCGGCTCTCCTCGCGCCGCCGCTACCACTCGGCCAGGCGTTGCAGTTCGCGTGTGGACCAGCGCTGGTTGACCACCAGCGTGTCGCTGATGGCGGTAAGCACGGCGATGGCAAGCGCCGGATCATCGTGCTTGATGCGTTCGAACACGTCCCGGTGCAGCTCGCCCACCGTCGTTCCGGTGATGGCGATGGCATCCGCCGCCCGCGGGCCGGTTTTCAGCAGCGCCAGCTCGCCGAGGAAGGTGCCGGCACCATACATGGCCAGGCGCTTGTAGTGGTGCTCGGTGGTCGGCAGACGCACCTCCACGCGTCCGGCCAGCACGATGAGCAGGCTGTCGCCCGGGTCGCCGCGGCGGAACAGCCACTCGCCCTGTGCGAATGCCCGTTGCGTCAGCAATTGCCCGAAAGCCTGCACCTGGGCCGCGTTCATGTGCCCGGCTATGGCGTTGTCGGCGAGATCCAGCACCGTGTCGAGCGCGGTGTAGGACTGCCCGAGTTCATCCAGCAGGGCATTCTCGGCAAATTCCAGTGCTTCATCGCGGCCGTTGAAGGTCAGCACGTTGTTGCTGCCACCGGTGCCCACCAGCGCCAGGGCCTCCTGGAAACTGCCTTCGATGCCCGTGCCCCGGTGCAGCTCGCACAACAGCAGCATGCCCTCGTGGGCGGCCAGCCGGGCGGCAATCTGTTTGAGGAAGCGCACCGCGGTGAGATCGATCTCCTGCACCCGCCGCAGGTGCAGGATCACCCAGTTGGGTCCGTCCAGGTCGGCGGCCAGTTCGTCGATGAGCTTGTCGGCCGTGCCGAAGAACAGGTTGCCACGCAGCTCGTAGACGATGATGCGTCCCCCGTACTCGTCCAGGCGCGTGCGCTCGGCATCGGAGCGGGCGCGGATGGAGCGCGTCTGCGCGGCCGTGGAACGCCGATGCACCACCGGTGCCCGCACCTGGTCGCGGATGAACAGGATCACCGCGATGAGCACCCCCACGCCCACGGCGACCATGAGGTCGTACCAGACGGTGATGGCCGTCACCAGCACCGCGATGAAGGCATCCTGGCGCGTACGGCCGCGCCGCGCCCAGCTGAGGATGTCGCGATCGGCGACCGCCACCGCCACCGACAGGATCACCCCGGCCAGGGCACCGATGGGCAGCCAGCGTCCGACCTCGCCGGCAAAGCCCGTCAGCAGGGCGAAGGCCAGGCCGGCACACACCGCTGTCCAGCGCCCGCCGCCGGAGCGGATGGCGATCACCGTGGCCGCGGTGGTGCCGGCGCCGGCCATGCCGCCCAGCAGGGCGCTGAGCATCTGCCCGCCGCCCTGGCCCACCAGTTCGCGGCGCGAGTCGTGGCGGGTTCCGGTAGCAACGTCGGCGACCACGGCGGTCAGCAGGGTATCCAGCGAAGCGAGCAGCGCCAGCGCAGTGGCGGCCGTGAGCACCACCAGCCAGGGCATCGCGGCCAGGCCGGCCAGCGGCAGGCCGATGCTGTCGGCACTGAAACCAGGCAGCGCGCCGATCATCCAGGCCGCCGGCAGTTCGCCGCCATGCGTGGCGGCGGCGGCATGAAAGACGGCCGTGCCGGCCAGCAGACCGGCCACCGGCCCCGGCACCATCGGCAGCCAGCGCTGCGCCGCGGCGCTCGCCAGCACGGTGACCCCGGCGGCGGCGGCCGGCTCATCAAGTACATCCCCTTCCCGGTTGTCAGCGGGTTCATGACCGGTTCGGCCATTCTCATGGTGCTCTCGCAGCTCGGCCCCCTGCGTGGCGACGGCGTGGAGGCGGACTGGGTCGACTGGCAGTGGCTGCCGGCCGCCGCCCACCAGGCCCAGGCAGAACTGCAACACCCCGGCGAGCGCGATGGTGGCGGCGATGGCCGTCAGCAGGGCCTCACCGGCCAGGCCCTGCGCGGCAAAGGCGCCCGCGGCGCTGCCGAGCAGGATGAGCACGGGCCCGGTCGGCGCGCTGATCAGCCCGCGGGTGCCGGCCAGCAGGCCGCTGACCAGGCACAGCGCAGCGGTGCCGGCGAGGCCGGCATAGGCGCCGGTCGCCGCGTCCAGACCCGCCACGGCATACAGTGACACACCGAAGGCCATCGACTGCGGCAGCAGCACGGCACTGGCCGCCAGTCCGCCCCAGGCATCCCCGGCCGTAAAGCCCTGCGTGCCTCCACCAACGTGCGTCATGATTCCCCCCGCTGCGATGGCAGCCCCACCGAAAGAGCATGCCGCGGTGCGACTGCTGCATACCTGATGCGCGTCAGTTGTCGGACAAGGCGCGCACAAGGCTTGCAAGGCCCGGCCGCATTGCGCCGGGCCTGCCGCGGGGCGAACATGCCTGCTCAAGCAGTATCGCCATCCCCGAGGATACGCCGACCGTGCAAACCATCATCCGCCTGCTGTGCATCCAGCTGCCACTGGCCTTGCTCCTGCCGCTCGCCGTTGCCGCGGACGGGCCGGCCTACCAGGAGGGGCCGGCCAGCCGCGACGGCATCGGCCGCTACTTCATGGGTCGCGAGATCGCCCGGGTGATGGGCCACCGCGGCGCCGCCTGGCTGGAGCGCGCGGCGCGCGAGCGCGAAGAGCGCACCGACCTGCTGCTGGCCGCCATCGCCCCGACCGAAGGCGAGACCATCGCCGACATCGGTGCCGGCACCGGCTACTTCAGCATTCCCCTGGCGCAGGCCGTGGCGCCGACCGGCCGCGTCCTCGCGGTGGACATCCAGCCCGAGATGCTGGCGCTGCTGCGTCGGGCGGCGCGCAGCGCCGGCGTGGACAACATCGAGCCCGTGCTCGCCAGTGAGGCCGATCCGCGCCTGCCGGCCGGCACGGTGGACAAGGTGCTGCTGGTGGATGCCTACCACGAGTTCAGCCATCCGCTGGAGGTGATGCAGGGCATCCGCGCCGCCCTGGCGCCGGGCGGACGCGTGTACCTGGTGGAGTACCGCGGCGAGGATCCGGCCGTACCCATCAAGGCCCTGCACAAGATGACCGCCGCCCAGGCCATTGCCGAACTGGCCGCGGCGGGCCTCGCCTGGGAGCGCACCCTCAACGTGCTGCCGCAACAGCACATCCTGGTGTTCCGCCGGGCGGAGGACTGAGCCGGGGCGCACTCAGCCGCTGCGGCGGGCCAGCGCCTCGGCTTCGACCAGCACCCGGCCGATCTGCTCGCGGTAACGGGCGGCGTCCACACCCGCCTGCACGCCGGCTGCCTGCAGGCTTGCGGCCAGCCGCAGGCGCGCCAGCACCTGGTAGTAATGCAGCGGCGCGATGTCACGGCCGGTGCCCTCGGCGTAGTACTCGGCCAGTTCCTCGTGACAGGGGAAGCCGGCCACCGGGAAACCGGCACTGGCCGGATCCGCCTCGTCGTCCTCACCGCGCAGGCGGCACAGCACACCGGCGAGATCCAGCAGCGGATCCCCGAGCGCGGCCCGGCCCCAGCCGGTGAACGCCAGCAGCCGGGGATCGTTGCCGTGCGCGAACATCGCGCTGGCAAAACCATCCCCGCCATGCACGATGGCCGGCGCCGGCGGTGCCGGAGCATTGGCACGCAGCCAGTCGGCGAGGAAGCCCGCGCCGGGCAGGTCGCGACCGGAGCCGGTATCGAAAAACGACAGCGCCCTGCCCGGTTCACGCTCGAGGATCTCACCGGGTCCGGCCGGGCCTGTCAGTGCGGGTGCCGCGATATCCGCGGTCGCCAGCGCGATGAGCCCGCCGACCAGCTCGAAGGCCAGCGCGCGCCGCTGCGCACGGCCGCGATCGTGGGGCGGCGGCAAAGCCTGCGGCCCCGCCAGAGGTCGAGGACTCCAGCCATCGATGAAGCCGGTGACGTGGAAGCTTGCACCGATGATGGCCGGATCATCGCAGCAGGCGTACAGGTGCGGATGCGGCACCGCGGTTGCGCCCAGCGCCTGCAACAGATGCGCTTCGCGTTCGATGGTCTTGTCGAGGTCCGACTGCCCCGGCACCCGGGCACGACGCAGCACCATGTCGGTCTCGCCGCCACGGTGCAGGGCGATAAGGGCGGTTGTACCCCCGCCCGGCATCAGATCGGCCCGCAGTGGCCCGCCGCCAAGCTCGGGTGCATTGGCATCCAGCCAGGCGCTGAGCCGGTCGCGGTCGATGAGGCTGTCGAGCTGCGCGGCCACGCTCATGCGTCTTTCAGGCCGGGTGCGGCCACCGCCGCGCCCGTTCTCATGAACGCCACCGGGAATTGATCGCATTGCACAGCCTGTGCAGGGGATCGTTCACCGGCAATTCACTGCTGGTGAACGGCGGCGTCACGTGCCCGGCCCGATAGTGCTTGCCACCACAACGCAGCCTCCACAAGGCCCATTTCACGAACCGCCACCAAAGGAACCGCATCATGCATCTTACCCATCAGCTGAGAACCGTCGCCGCCACCTGCCTGCTCGCCATCGGCATCACCGGCATCGCCGTCGCCGGCCACCACGAAAACGACGCTGCAGCGCCGGGCGACATCGTTGCCATCGCCGCCGGTAACGAGAGCTTCACGACCCTGGTGGCCGCGGTCAAGGCCGCCGGCCTGGTCGAGACCCTCCAGGGAGAAGGCCCGTTCACGGTGTTCGCGCCCACCGACGAGGCCTTCGCCAAGCTGCCGGCCGGCACTGTCGAAGACCTCCTGAAGCCGGAGAACAAGGACAAGCTGGTTGCCATCCTCACCTACCACGTCGTGGCCGGTGCGGTTACGGCCGACAAGGTTGTCACGCTGAGCAGTGCCGACACGGTCAATGGCCAGTCGGTTGCCATCAGCACGTCGGACGCGGGTGTGATGGTCAACGACGCCAACGTCACGGCCACCGACATCATGGCCAGCAACGGCGTCATCCACGTGATTGACACG
>CAYGQN010000135.1:0-10016 GCA_964351795.1 uncultured Gammaproteobacteria bacterium | reverse complement strand
GTTCAGTTCCTCGTTGGCGCGACTGAGCTCCGCCCTCAGCGCCTCTGATCGCACCTCGGCCTCGACACGCTGGTCGGCCAGGTCCTCGCCGGCGGGCGCCGTATGCGAACGGGGCGGCGGGAAGGGCAGGAGTTCCGCGACACCGGCCTGCTCCGGGGCCCGGACGTTCGCCAGCCCGCCGTCCAGGCAGGCCACGTCGAAGCCCCGCTCGGCCAGCAGGAACGCGGCAACGGCGCTGCGCTGACCGTTGTCGCAGCAGGCGATGTACCGCCGGGAGGGATCCAGCGTGGCAGCCCGCACCCGCAGCAGGTTCAGCGGCAGGTTGATGGTGTCCGGCCGGGCACTTCCGGCGAATTCATCGATGAACCGGACGTCCAGCCATTGGGCCCCGGCGGCGACCTCGGACGCGGCCGCTTCCTGGTCCAGCAACTGCAGCATGGGCTTGCAGATGAGTTCGAGGAAATCGGCCCGGGCCAGGCGCAGCAGCTCCCCGTCGGTGAGCATGGTGACCGAGGCGTTGCGCCGGGCACCGGCCACCAGCGCCTCCTCGCCGAAGGTATCGCCGGGGTTCAGCACCGCGAGCCGGACGCGCGCGCCGCCCGCGGCGGTGCTGCGGGCAACCTCGCAGGTGCCGCTCTGGATGATGTAGTAGAAGTCACCGGCGCTGCCCTGGCTGATGATGACCTCGCCGGCGGCGGCGTCCACGGACTGCAGGCTGGTGAAAATGCGCTGCATGTTGGCCGCCGGGACCCGCTCGAAAATGGGCGAGCGCAGCAGCCGGGCCATCCAGTCGCCGTCATCGCCCTCGCCCTCGAACTCGCTCACCTCCACGCCGCCGATGATGCTGTCGGCACGGCGTCGGAGCAGATCGTCGAGGGCATCGCGATCGCAGCGGAACACGGTCACGGTATTGCGGGCGCGGGCGGACATCTGCCGGGGCTGCAGCTGCGCCAGCGCGTGGCGGGCCTTGGTCTCGCCGCCGCGCAGGCTGTACACCAGCTCGCCGCCGGCCACCAGATCGATTTCGCCGTTGATCAGGAAATAGCTGAAATTGTCGGTATCGCCCTGCTGGAACAGGTACTTGCCGCGCTTGACCTCCAGCAGCTCACCCGTCTCGGCAAGGCTCGCACGGTCGGCAGGGCCGAGATCGCACAGCGGCTCGAAGGCGGCCAGCGCGGCATCGATGTCGGCAGGATTCGGTACAGTCATAGAAGGCATCGGCAGAGTGCTGTGCTGGTAAACCCCTAGTCAGCCGGTTGGCGCCGGCACAGGCCACGGCGCCCACACCCCGCGGGTATTGATCCGTCATTAAAGCAAGCCACTACTACAAATCCATGAGCGCCGGCAGTGTTTGTGACTGTAATCACGCTCACCCCACGCGTCGGGACAGTACTGTGACGGCCGTCCGGTGGCTCACCGAGGTGCCAAGCGACGGGAAAAGCGGTATAAAGCCTCCCGCGTGAACGCAGTGTCAGCGCCGGCCAGGAACACACTGGCATGGCGGCGCTGAATGGCCCCTGACCCGACCGGCACGACCGCTGAGCGATGCAATCGACAGATACCGAGGCCTTGCGCCGGCGCCTGCTGGAGCTGCAGACCGAGCACCGCGACCTCGACGACGTGGTTGCGCGCCTGGCCGGGGACATCCTGACCGACCAGCTCCAGCTGCGGCGCCTGAAGAAACGCAAGCTGGCCCTGAAGGACCAGATCGCCCGGCTGCGCAGCCTGCTGATCCCGGACCTCGATGCCTGAAGCGCCGGCCCGCGATGGCGCAATGCTACCCTAGCGACAGGAACACGCAAGCGCCGCGAAGATGAGCAAACTGGCCGAAAAATACACCGAGCGGATCCACTCCCTGTCCCCGATCAACAGCCTTCCGCCGGCACACCAGGCGCAGTTGCTCGAACAGTCCCATATCCTCGAAGTGCGTCGGCGGGAATTCGTTTTCCACCAGGGCGACAAGGACGACTATGCCTTCTACGTGCTCGATGGTTGCGTGGAGATGTTCGCCGACGACACGCTGATCAAGCAGGTCGAGGGCGGCACCGCCGCGGCCGTGAACGCCCTGGCGCAGCTGCAGCCGCGGCAGCTGTCGGCCCGGGCCAGGACCGCCGCGGTCATCTTCCGCGCCAACCGCGGCCTGCTCGACCGCCTGCTCAGCGTCGAGGCGGAGCCGCCGACGGTGGAAGTCAGCGAGACCGTCGGCGACGCCGCCGAGGAGGACGACTGGCTCGGCCGGCTGCTGCAGTCGGAGCTGTTCAACCGGGTGCCACCGTCGAACATCCAGCAGCTGCTCAATTCGCTGGAGCCCTTCGAAGCAGGCGCCGGCGAGTTCATCGTCCGCCAGGGCGATCCGGGCGACTTCTACTACGTCATCCAGAGCGGGCGCGCCGAGGTCGTGCGCACCGGCACGGCGCCGGGCTCGTTCGTCCGCCTTGCCGAACTCGGCCCCGGGGACGGCTTCGGTGAAGAGGCGCTGGTGTCGGATTCGCGCCGCAATGCCAGCATCCGCATGCTGACCGACGGCGGGCTGGTGCGCCTGACCAAGGAAGATTTCGTCAACCTCATCAAGAAGCCGGTGCTGCACGGCGTCAGCGCCGAGCGGGCCGCCGAGATGGTCGCCGCGGGTGCCGCCTACCTGGACGTGCGCCAGCCGAGCGAATACGAGGAGAACGGGTTCGCATCGGCCGTGAACCTGCCCCTCAACCGACTGCGCAGCGCCGCCGGCAAGCTGGACCCGGACAAGGCCTGGATTTGCTACTGCGATACCGGCGGGCGCAGCTCCACGGCAGCCTTCCTGCTCACCGAGCGCGGCCTGGAAGCCTATTTCGTCCACGGTGGCTGCGTGGATTCCAGCCGTGAGCCGGCGCGACCCGCGCCGAAGCCCAAACCGCCGGAACCGCCTGCCGCCCCGCCCGCCGAGCCGCGCGCGGCGGACGCGGCGGACGCGGCACCGGCGGCGGACACCGACATCGACGCCGACGTGCGCGCTTCCACGCTCACCGCCCAGCTCGCCAAGGCCAACCTCGACCTGGAGGAGGCCCGGCGCATCAAGGCGGAAGCCGAGCGGGCACGCGCCGATACGGCCCGGATAGTCGAAGAACGGCTCGCCAGCGAGCGGGCCCGACTGGAGGCCCAGTCCCGGCGGGCAGCGGAGATGCTGCGCGAAGCCGAACGCCTGCGTGGCCAGCTCGAAGAGGAAAAGCGCGCGGCTGAAGCCGAGGTGGAGCGCCGGCGCCAGGCCGAAACCGAGAAGATCGAACGCATGAAGCGCGAGGCCGAAGCCAAGCTGCGCGCCGAGCGCGAGCGCCTCGAACAGGTCTACCAGCGCAACACCGCCGAGCTGGAAAAGCTCCAGCGTCAGCGGGCCGAGGCGGAGGCCCGCATCAAGGCCGAACGCGAGGCAATGCGCTCGGATGCCGCGGCCACCAAGCGCCGCCTGGCCGAGGCCATGGAGCGGGAGAAGGCGCTGGAGGAGGAAGCCCGGCGCCTGGCGACCGAGCAGGAGGCGCGCGAGCGCGAACTGCTCGAGGCCACCCAGAGCACACTCACAACCGAGCGGCGCAAGCTCGAAGCCGAGTTCGCTCGCACCCAGTCCGAGCTGCAGCATGCCCGCGAGGAACGCCGCGCCGCCGAAGCCGCACGCAAGGCCGCCGCGGCCGAGGCCGAGACCATCATCGAAGAGTTCAAGCGCGAGCACGAGGCCCTGCGCAAGACCGAGATGGAGAAGCTGGAAAAGGAGCGCCAGCGGCTGGCAGCGGAGTCCGAACGCATCGCCACGGCGGTGAAGCAGGCTCGCAAGGTCCAGCGTGACGCCGAGCAGGCCAGGGCCGAGGCGCTGCTGCAGCAGCGGGAGCTGCAGGCCCGCCAGGCCGCGGCCGGTGCCGACGAGAAACGCCGGGAGGCCGAGGCGCAGATGGCCGCCCGCGTCGCACTGGTCGAGCAGCGCGCCGCGGCGGCCGCAAGGCAGCTGGAAGTCGCCGAACGCGCCCAGAACGAGGTCCAGGCGCAGAGCGCGCGCACCGAATCCGAGCTGGTGCGCACCTACGAGGGCTCGGGTGAACTCGACCCCGCCCTGGCCAGCGAACTCGAGGAATGGCTGGCCGAGCAGGCCCGCCAGCAGGAAACCACGATGGAACGTGAAAAACTCCGCCAGAAGGCCGAGATCACCGCGCGCATCAATGCCCAGGCCAGACGGGCCCACGACGAGTCGGCGAACCACAACCAGAGCCTGCTCGATGAGCTGGCCGCGCAGCTCGGGGGCGACGATGACTGACGCCACGCCCGACAGGACCCCCGGCAGCGGCGAAGCCTGCCCCTGCGACAGCGGTAGCGCCTACGGCGATTGCTGCGCCCCGGTTCTGGCCAGCGGCAGCGCCGCCACCGCCGAGGCCATGATGCGCTCGCGCTACACCGCCTACGTGGTGGGTGCCATCGACCATCTGCTGGTCAGCGCCAGTCGCCGCCAACGCCGCCACCAGGACGCCGAGGGGGCGGCCGAATGGTCCGCCAGCGCCGAGTGGCTCGGCCTGGAGGTCGAGGACCGCGAGGCCGGCGACTTCGACGACACCACCGGCACGGTGGAGTTCCGGGCCCGCTACCGGGTCGGCAAGCAGGACGCCGAGCTGCATGAAGTGGCGCAGTTCTGCCGCGAGCAGGGGGAATGGCGTTACGACGGTGGTCGCGTGCTCAGCGCCCCGCAGACCACCCGGCGCGGTGCAAAGATCGGGCGCAACGAGCCCTGCCCCTGCGGCAGCGGCCGCAAGTACAAGAAGTGCTGCGCCGCCTGAGCCTCGTCACACGGCCGCACTGAACCTTGCGGCAGGCCGGCGGTCCGATGAGCCATGCGCACCGCCTTCGGATTGCTACTGCTGCTGCCCTGCCTCGCCAGCGCCCTGGAGTTCGGCAGTGGGCCGTCCCGCGTGCCCCTGCTGGAGCTGTACACCTCCGAGGGTTGCAGCAGCTGCCCGCCCGCCGATGCCTGGCTCGGCCGGCTCACCGCGCACCCGGCGCTGTGGCAGGCCGTCGTGCCGGTGGCCTTCCACGTGGATTACTGGAACGCGCTGGGCTGGCGGGACCGCTTCAGCCGACCGGCGCACTCGGCCCGCCAGCGCGAACACCGGCGCCGCGGCGGTGTCGCCTCGGTGTACACGCCCGGCTTCATCATCGACGGGCGCGAGTGGCGGGGCTGGTTCGCAGGTGAGCCCCTGCCCCCGCCGCCTGGCACCCGGGCCGGCATGTTGCGGGTGCGCACGGATGCCGGGCGGGCCAGGGTGCGCTTCGAGCCGGTAGGCCGGGTGGATGCCATCGAGGCCCACCTGGTGGTGCTCGGCTTCGGCCTGGGCAGCGATGTGCGCAGCGGCGAGAACCGCGGCCGCCGTCTCAGCCATGATTTCGTCGTGCTCGGCCACAGCCGGCGGATACTGGCCGCCGCGGACGGGCAGTTTGCCGCGGACATTCCGCTACCGGCCATCGAGGATGCCGGTGAGCGGCGCGCCATCGCGGTGTGGGTCGCACGACCCGGCCAGCCGGCACCGCTGCAGGCCACCGGCGGCTGGCTGCACTGAAACAGCCCGCCCGGGCGCCTGATACAATCGCCGGCTCGATTTTCCTGCACATGGGGCCGCCATGACCAGTTTCCGCTTCGAAGGGACCGACAACTACGTCGCCACGGACGACCTGATGACGGCGGTCAATGCCGCCATCACCATCGGCCGGCCGCTGCTGATCAAGGGCGAACCGGGCACGGGCAAGACCCTGCTGGCCAACGAGGTGGCGCGCGCCCTGCAGCGCCCGCTCATCGAGTGGCACGTGAAGTCGACCACCAAGGCGCATCAGGGCCTGTACGAGTACGATGCCGTCGCCCGCCTGCGCGACTCGCAGCTTGGCGATGATCGTGTTCACGATGTGCGTAACTACATCGTCCGCGGCAAGCTGTGGGAGGCCTTCGACACCGATGAACAGGCCGTGCTGCTCATCGACGAAATAGACAAGGCCGACATCGAGTTCCCCAACGATCTCCTGCAGGAACTCGACCGCATGGAGTTCTACGTCTACGAGACCCGCGAGATGGTCAGGGCGCGGACCCGGCCCATCGTCATCATCACCAGCAACAACGAGAAGGAACTGCCGGACGCTTTCCTGCGCCGCTGCTTCTTCCACTACATCCGCTTCCCCGAGGCGGACACCATGCGCCGTATCGTCGACGTGCACTTCCCTGATCTGAAGAAGCAGCTGCTGAACGAGGCACTGGAGTGCTTCTTCGAGCTGCGTGAAGTGCCGGGCCTGAAGAAAAAGCCCTCCACCTCCGAGCTGCTCGACTGGCTCAAGGTGCTGGTGGCCGAGGACATCCCGGCCGAGGCATTGCGCGACAAGGACAGCCGCAAGGCGCTGCCGCGCCTGTACGGGGCGCTGCTGAAGAACGAGCAGGACATGCACCTGTTCGAGCGCCTGGTGTTCATGAGCCAGCGCCCGGGCGCGCGGGGCTGACGCCGGCGGGCAGGTTATGCTCATCGACCTGTTCTACCAGCTGCGCCGCGGCGGCATTCCCTGCTCGGTCACCGAGTACCTGACGCTGCTCGATGCACTCAAGCATCACGTGGCCGCGCTCGACGTGGACCAGTTCTACTATCTGTCGCGGGCGACCCTGGTGAAGGACGAACGCCACTTCGACCGCTTCGACCAGATTTTCGGCGCCTATTACCAGGGCCTGGAAGCGGCCTTCGACGAAGTGGTCGGCGAAATTCCGCTGGAATGGCTGCGCCGGCAGCGCGAACTCAACCTGAGCGAGGCCGAGAAGGCGCAGATCGAGGCCCTGGGTGGCTGGGACAAGCTCATGGAAACCCTGCGCGAGCGCCTCGCCGAGCAGCGCGAGGAACACCACGGCGGCAACAAGTGGATAGGCACGGGCGGCAAGTCTCCCTTCGGCGCCTATGGCTACAACCCCGAGGGCGTACGCATCGGCCAGGACGAGGGGCGGCAGGGCCGTGCGGTGAAGGTCTGGGACAAGCGCGAGTACCGCAACCTCGATGACTCGGTGGAGCTCGGCACGCGCAACATCAAGATTGCCCTGCGCAAGCTGCGCCGCTTCGCCCGCGAGGGCGCCGCCGACGAGCTCGACCTGGACGACACGATCACCTCGACCGCCCGCAACGGCGGCATGCTCGACATCCGCATGGTGCCCGAGCGCCACAACGCGGTGAAAGTGCTCATCTTCTTCGACGTAGGTGGCTCCATGAGCCCGCACGTGCGCGTGTGCGAGGAACTGTTCTCGGCGGTGCGCACGGAGTTCAAGCACCTGGAGTACTTCTACTTCCACAATTTCATCTACGAGTCGGTATGGCGCGACAACCACCGCCGCCACGGCGAGCGCATCGCCACCTTCGACATCCTGCACAAGTACGGCGCCGACCATAAGGTCATCTTCGTCGGCGACGCCAGCATGAGCCCCTACGAAATCATGATGGCCGGCGGCAGCGTCGAGCACTGGAACGAGGAGCCGGGCATCGACTGGATGCGCCGGGTACTGGCTGCCTGGCACAACGTCATCTGGCTCAACCCGGTGCCGGAGGCGCACTGGGATTACACCGCCTCGGTGCGCATGGTCAACGAGATCATGGAGGAGCGCATGTTCCCGCTGACGCTGGACGGGCTCGACCGGGGCATCAAGGCCCTGAAGAAGTCCCGCTGAGCCGGGCCGGGCCGGCTGCCAGCTGCCCGATGCGACGCCACGCCTGGGTGCTGTTCCTGGTGCTGCTCGCCGGCGGGATCCCCTGGTACTGGCCGGCCGCGGATCGCACGCTGGTGTTCGGCGTGCCGGCCTGGGTGGCGGCGGCGGTACTGGGTGGCGCCCTGACAGCGGCCGTCACCGTCTGGTACCTGCTGGCGCCCTGGCCCGGGGAGACCGGGCCCGGCGACGACGATGAACCCTGACGCCATTCCCCTGTCACCGGGGGCATGGGCTTTCATCGGGCTGTACCTGGCCAGCACCCTGCTGGTCGGCTGGGTCGCCTTCCGCGCCCGCCGCGAGGACAGCCTGAACGACTTCTACCTGGGCGGGCGCGGGCTCGGCATGTTCGTGCTGCTGATGACGCTGTTCGCCACCCAGTACAGCGGCAATACTTTCTTCGGATTCTCGGGCAAGACCTACCGCATCGGTTACGCCTGGATCATGAGCCTGCACTTCATGGCGGCGATCATCGTGTTCTACCTGGCCCTGGCGCCACGCCTGCACCGGCTGGCGCAGCGCGAGGGTTTCGTCACGCCGCCGGATTACCTGCGCTACCGCTTCGGCTCCAGGGCGCTGACCCTGCTCGGGGCCGTGGTGATGATCCTCGCCCTGTCGAACTACCTGCTGGCCCAGCTCATGGCCATGGGCCGCGCCATGCAGGGCCTGGCCGGCGGCGATGGCGCCACCGCCTATGCCTGGGGCGTGAGCCTGCTGGCGCTGATCATGGTGGTGTACGGCACGCTCGGCGGCATGCGCGCGGTGGCGTGGACCGATGCGATCCAGGGCTCGGTGATGCTGGGAGGATTCGCCATCGTGTTCGCATTGCTGTTCCAGCGCTACGGCGGCCTGGAAGCGGCCACGCGGGCCATCATGGCGGACCCGGATCCGGCCCGCGCGGCCAAGGTGCTCGTTCCGGACGCCCAGCGTTTCCGCGAATGGCTCAGCTACGTGCTGATGGTCGGGGCCGGAGCGGCCCTGTACCCGCAGGCCATCCAGCGCATCTACGCGGCACGCTCGGCGCGCAGCCTCCGGCACAGCCTGATCGGCATGGCGCTGCTGCCGCTGCCCACCCAGCTCATGGCCATGGTCATCGGCATCATGGCGCTGGCGTGGATGCCGGGCCTGGAGGGCGCGGGCAGCGATGCCGTGTTCTCACGGCTGCTCGCCGATATCCACGGCGCGTCCGAGACCGGGCGCTGGCTGGTGGTGATCATCATCGCCGCCGTGCTGGCCGCGATGATGTCCACGGCCGACTCGGCGCTGCTGTGCATCTCCTCGATGCTCAGCAACGACATCTACCGCGGGCTGTTCCGGCCCGCCGCCAGCCAGGGCGAGCTGACCCGCTTCGGCAAGCGCTGCTCGTGGACGCTGGTCGTCCTGCTGGTCGGCGTGGCCATCGCCCTGCGCGAGCAGGCCTCGCTGGTGGCACTGCTGGATCGCAAGTTCGACATTCTCGTACAGCTGGTGCCGGCGTTCTTCCTCGGCCTGCGCTGGCGCGGCCTGGATGCGCGCGCCACCCTGGCCGGCTTCGTCGCCGGGCTGCTGGTGGCACTGGTGATCGCGTTTGGTCCCCTAGACGCGGTCAGCGGCGGCAAGCTGTTCGGCGTGCACCCGGGCCTGTACGGCCTGGCGCTGAACCTGCTCATCGCGGTGCCCGGCTCCCTCGCGCTGCGCGGGCGCTGAGGCCAGGGCCATGGCTGTCGCCGCGGCCCGACGAGCCGGCCCCGCGGGGCTTTGCCAGCGGATTGTGAACTCTGGTGGCCACGTGACGGTATTGGCAGGAACCGGCGCGGGAACTGCCGACCGGTTCGCGCTTCCCGACCCCGGGCGCCCCGCGTGGCCGGGCTGGTACGCGGCTTGCTCCGTATCCCGGCAAGACAGGCATTGCGAGGGATACCGACATGACGCTGGTGCAACACTATCTCGAGGAACAGCAGCCCGCCTTCGAGGGCTATCACGACGTGGACGGGCGCTTCGTGCCCTTCGCCCGGGTGGACGAGGTCTTCCACCGGGCCCGGCGCCTGCGTACCCGGGTGCTGCTGCGCCTGCGCCTGGATGAGCAGGACCAGCTGGAAGGGATCCTGTACACCAACGCCCAGGGCCTGGGCGGCTGACAGCCGGGCGCCCGCGAGGCGCCCCATGGCTGCGCCGCGCCCGAGGGGCCGGCGGCCGGCAAGCCCGGGCCCGCCGACGACCACTGGAGCCGGCCTGCCACGGTCGGCTATGGTGCGGGCATGAAAAAATCCCGCTTCCCGTATCTCGTCCTCGCCCTCCTGCTGCTAGGCGC
>CAYGQN010000134.1:1453-10074 GCA_964351795.1 uncultured Gammaproteobacteria bacterium | reverse complement strand
GCCGGGTTTGGCGCCGTAGGAGCGGCTTCAGCCGCGAAGTTGCCGGGGCGTGGTT
Organism: uncultured Gammaproteobacteria bacterium; assembly: GCA_964351795.1. Classification (GTDB taxonomy): domain Bacteria; phylum Pseudomonadota; class Gammaproteobacteria; order JADZEE01; family JADZEE01; genus CAYGQN01. The sequence continues at coordinate 10,019 of CAYGQN010000134.1, read as the reverse complement.
CTGGCGCGGTGCTTTTCGCGACTGAAGTCGCTCCTACGTTGGCTACGGCACCTACGTTGGCGGTGGTTGTGCCGGGCTCCGGTGCCGGGTTTGGCGCCGGGGCCGGGTTTGGCGCCGTAGGAGCGGCTTCAGCCGCGAAGTTGCCGGGGCGTGGTTCTGGCGCGGTGCTTTTCGCGACTGAAGTCGCTCCTACGTTGGCTACGGCACCTACGTTGGCGGTGGTCGTGCCGGGGTTCGGGCACGGCGTGGCGGCATGGGTGCCGGGGTGTTGGTGATCAGGCATCGCCGGCGTTCCCGTTGCGCTCGCCCGCGGCAATCTCGCGGCGGAAGGCCTCCACCAGCCTTGCGGCCAGGGCATAGGGCGGGAGGTCGCCGGCCACCACGGCGTGCGCGCCCTCGGCCAGGGTCGCCTCGCGCGCCTCGTCCCACAGTTGCGGCGCCAGCAGGGTGTCCACCAGTTCCCGCACGCGCACGCGGGTGCGGGCGGCGCGGCGCTTCGCGAGGCGGCCGTCGGCCTCCAGGTGCGCGCGGTGCTTGTCCAGCATGGCCATCACGGTGTCGATGCCCTGGTTGTCGGCGGCGACGGTGCGCAGGATGTCCGGCTTCCAGTCCGGGTCCAGGCCGGCCGGGCGGCCCACCAGCATGGACTTGATGGCGTTGTAGCTGTCGTTGGCGTTGGGCCGGTCGCACTTGTTCAGCACGAAGAAGTCCGCGATTTCCATCAGGCCCGCCTTCATGGCCTGCACGAAGTCCCCGGACTCCGGGACGATGACCACGGCGGTGCTGTCGGCGGCGTCGGCCACGTCCAGCTCGGTCTGGCCGACGCCCGCGGTCTCGATGAGCACGTAGTCGAAGCCGGCGGCATCGAGCACGTCGGCGGCGTCGATGGTCTTGCGGCTCAGGCCGCCGAGCTGGCCGCGCGTGGCCATGGAGCGGATGTACACGCCCTCGTCGCCGGCGATGTCCACCATGCGTACCCGGTCGCCCAGAACGGCGCCGCGGGTGAAGGGGCTGGACGGGTCGATGGCAATCACCGCCACGCTGGCGCCGCGCTCGCGCAGGGCCTGCACGATGCGCCCGGTGAGGGTGGACTTGCCGGCCCCGGGCGGGCCGGTGATGCCGATGCGCCAGGCGCGGCCGGTGTGGGCATGCAGCTTCGCCAGCAGCGCGGCGGCATCCTCGGCGCCGGCCTCGACGGTGTTGATGGCGCGCGCCACCTGCAGGCGCCTGCCGGCCAGCACGGCCTCGATGAAATCGGCGTCCGCGGTGTTCATGCCAGCCGGTCGCGCAGTTCGCGCTTGAGTATCTTGCCGCTGGGGTTCTTCGGCAGCTCGTCCAGGAAGTGCACGGCGCGCGGCCTCTTGTAGCTGGCGAGGTGCTCGCGGCACCAGTCGGCGTCCGCGGTGTTCATGCCAGCCGGTCGCGCAGTTCGCGCTTGAGGATCTTGCCGCTGGGGTTCTTCGGCAGCTCGTCGAGGAAGTGCACGGCGCGTGGCTTCTTGTAGCTGGCGAGGTGCTCGCGGCACCAGTCCACGATGGCCTCGGCGCTGGTCGCCTCGCCGGGCTTCACGGCGATGACGGCGGTCACCGCCTCGCCCCATTCCTCGTCGGGCAGGCCGATGATGGCGGCCTCGGCCACGGCCGGGTGCTGGTAGAGCACCGCCTCGACCTCCTTGGTGTAGATGTTCACGCCGCCGGAGATGACCACGTCCTTCTTGCGGTCCACCACGAACAGGTAACGGGCTTCGTCCAGGTAGCCGAGGTCGCCGGTATGGAACCAGCCATCGCGCAGCACGGCGGCGGTTTCCGCGGCGTTGTTCCAGTAGCCGGCGATGACCGAGCGGCTGCGTACCAGCACCTCGCCGACTTCGCCGGCCGGCAGCGCCCGGCCGTGGTCGTCGATGATGGCAATCTCCGCCCCCACCGCCTCGCGGCCGGCGGAGGCAAGCCTGGCCTCGCGCTGTGGATCACCATCGAGTACGTGGTCGGCGGCCACCAGGAAGGTGGCCTCCAGGGTTTCGGTGAGGCCATAGCCCTGGGTGAAGCCGCAGTGCAGGCGCGCCAGCGCCCGGCGCAGCACGGCCGGTGGCATCGGCCCGCCGCCGTAGAACACCAGGCGCAGGGAGCCGAGGTCGGTTGTCTCGAGCGTGGCGTCGTTCAGCACGGCGTTGATCATCGTCGGCACCAGCAGCGCCACGGTGCAGCGCCGTGCGGCCAGGGTCGCCAGCCAGCTGGCAGGGGTGAAGGCTGGCAGGACCACCTGGGTGCAGCCGAGCATCATGTAGGTGATGGCCATGAACACCGCACCCATGTGGTACAGCGGTGTGCCCACCAGGTTCACGTCGGCGGCGGTGGCGGCATCGGCGATGGCCTGGTTGTAGCCGTTCGCCTCCAGGTTCAGGTGCGAGACCATGGCGCCCTTGGGCAGGCCGGTGGTGCCGCTGGTGTAGAAGATGGCGAAGGTGGCGTCGCTGGTGGCCGGGGAGGTTCGCGGCGCCGGATCGGCGGCCTCGACAAGCGCCTCCAGCGCGCTTGCGCCCGGCAGCGCGCTGGCATCGCGGCCGGCCACCCAGTGCGCGCGCAGGCCGGGCACCTGGCCCTCGATGGCGCTGGCCTGGCCGGTGTAGTCCGGGCCGACGATGAACAGCGCCGGCTCGGCCTGGTTCAGGATGGCGGCCAGCTCATGCGGCTTCAGGCGGAAGTTCACCGGCACGGCGATGAGGCCGGCGCGGGCGATGCCGAAGTACAGCTCGATGAACTCCGGGCAGTTCGACAGCAGCAGTGCCACGCGCTCGCCCGGCTGGAAACCGGCGTCGGCGAGCGCCGCGGCGATGCGGTTGACGCGGGCGTCTACTTCCGCCCAGCTGCGCGTCACCTCGCCCATCACCAGCGCCGGGCGCGCCGGGAAGCGTGCCGCGTTGCGGCGGGCGATGGCATCCAGCGTGCAGGCGCCGGGGGTTTCCACGGGCTGGGCGGGCGCCGGCCGGATCAGGCCAGGGCGCGGTTGAACACGCCGACGAAGTCCTCGGTCATCGCGCCGGGGCGGATCACCTCGGCCACGCCGATGGATTTGAGCGCCGCGGCGTCGTCATCCGGGATCACGCCGCCGCACAGCACCGGCACCTGCAGTTCGCTTTCGGCGAGCTTGTCGATGAGCTTTTTCATCTGCGTCATGTGCTGGCCGGACAGGAAGCTGATGCCGATGGCATCGGCGCCCTCTTCCATGGCGGCCTTGACCACCTGGTCGGCATTGTTGTGCAGGCCGAGGTAGATGACCTCGTAGCCGGCCTCGCGCAGTTTCTGCGCCACGGTAACGATGCCCGTGTCGTGACAGTCCAGGCCCATCTTGGCCAGCAGCACGCGTTTGTTCGCCATGATTGCGGTGTCTCCGTTGCTTACTTCTGCGCGTTGCGCATGGCCTGGTGGCATTCGCCCATGGTCACGCCGGCTTTCAGGGCGTCCATGAGTACCGGCACCATGTTGGCGCCTTCGCGCCAGCCGTTCTCGATGCGCTGCATGGCGGCCTGCCAGGCGGCATGGTCGCGCCGGGCGCGGTAATCCTTCAGGTACTGGCTGCGCTTCTCGCCCCACTCGTCGAAGCGGATCTTGTGCACCTTCACCGGGATTTCCTCCTCCGGCGGCACGGTGAAGCGGTTCACGCCCACCAGCGGCCGGCGGCCGTTATCGATGTCGTCCTGGTTCTTGTAGCGGGCGTTGTTGATCTGCGTTTCCAGCCAGCCCTGCTTGATGGCGTCGATCATGCCGCCGAGTTCATCGATTTCGGCGAGCTTGTTGACGATGGCCTGCTCGATCTGGTTGGTCAGGCTTTCCACGTAGTAGGAGCCGGCCAGCGGGTCCACCGTCTTGGTGATGCCGGACTCGTAGGCCACCACCTGCTGGGTGCGCAGCGCAATGCGCGAGGACTCCTCGGTGGGCAGGCCATGGCCCTCGTCGTAGGAGCACAGGTGCACGGACTGCGCGCCGCCGAGGCTCGCCGCCAGGCACTCCAGGGTGGCGCGCATGATGTTCACTTCCGGCTGCTGGGTGGTGAGCGTGTTGCCGGCGGTCTGCACCGAAAAGCGCATGCGCCAGGTTTCCGGGTTGGTGGCGCCGAAGTGGTGGCGCATCGTCTTCGCGTACAGGCGGCGCATGGCGCGGAACTTGGCGATTTCCTCGAAGAAGTCGATGGAGGCGGACAGGAAGAACGAGGAGCGCCGGGCGAAGGTGTTGATGTCCAGGCCGCGGTCGATGGCGCGCTGGAAGATGGCGAAGGCATGGCCAAGGGTGAAGGCGCCGTCCTCGATGGCGTTCACACCGGTCTCGCGCAGGTTGTAGCCGTTGGTCACCATCCAGTTCAGCCGCGGCATGTTGTTGCTGATGAACTCGATGTTGTCGATGCACAGGCGCAGCGTGCCGTCCAGCGGGAAGAACTGCGTAACCGTCTGCAGCGGGCCTCCGCTCATCTGGTAGAACGGGTCGTTCTGCTGGGTGCCGATGACGTCCTTGAAATCCACGCCCTTGCGCTCGGCCACGCAGGCCAGCATGGCCAGCGTCACCGCCGACACCGGCGGGCGGATGGACAGGGCGTAGGACACCTTGCCCGGGTCGAAGCTCTCGTACAGGGCCTCCATGTCTTCCAGCGTGGAGATGGCGACGCCGGTGACGCCCACTTCGCCCTCGGCGATCTCGTCGTCGGAATCGAAACCGTAGGAGGTGGGCAGGTCGATGGTGATGACAAAGCCGTTGGCGCCGCGCTCGTGCAGGTAGCGGATGCGCTGGTTGGTTTCCTGCGGCGAGCCGAAGCCCACCTGGAAGCGCCGCGTCCAGATGCGCTCGCGGTACATGCCCGGGTAGGGGCCGCGGGTGAATGGGTACTCGCCCGGCTTGCCGAGGTCGGCGTCGGCATCGAAGCCGGCCACGTCCTCGGGCGTGTACAACTCCTCGATGGTCAGGCCGGAGTTGGTCTCGAAGACCTGCTCCTCGTAATCGCGGGCCTTGGCCTGCGCACTGCTGGCTTCGCTGGGACTCATCCGGACGCACCTCCGCTGGGGCGGTTCTTTATCGATAGACTTTCAATTGTATTTCTATTCATATTCAATCGCAATTCGCTGCAAAGCGGTTGCAGCCGGTGCCGGCAAGGCGGCCTGCGGGGGACTATACGCCCGCCCGCCGGGCCCGAAAAACGGCGGCGGCTGCCCAGCCCGGCCGCCCTGCGGTTACAATCGGCGGCCATCCCCCGGCAGCGCGAAGTCCATGAGCCGTTTCTGGAGCCAGCACGTTCACAACCTGACCCCCTACGTGCCCGGCGAGCAACCGCAGGGCCGCAAGGTCATCAAGCTGAACACCAATGAATGCCCGTGGGGCCCGTCGCCGCGGGTGCTGGCGGCCCTGCGCGCCACGGCCGACGAGCGCCTGCGCCTGTACCCGGACCCGGATGCCTGCCCGCTGAAGCAGGCCGCCGCCGCCGCCAATGGCCTGCAGCCGGCCCAGGTGTTCGCCGGCAACGGCTCCGACGAGGTGCTGGCGCACGTGTTCCAGGCGCTGCTGCGCCAGCCCGCCCCGCTGCTCATGCCCGACATCACCTATTCCTTCTACCCGGTCTACTGCGGCCTGTTCGGCATCGACTTCCAGACCGTGGCCCTGGATGCGGACTTCCGGCTGCGGGTGGCCGACTACGCGAGGCCCTGCGGCGGCATCATCTTCGCCAACCCCAACGCGCCCACCGGCATCGCCCTGCCGCTGGCCGACATCGAGGCCCTGCTGGCCGCGCACCCGGACGTGGTGGTGGTGGTGGACGAGGCCTACGTGGATTTCGGGGGCGAATCCGCCTGCGCCCTCATCGACCGCTTCGACAACCTGCTGGTGGTGCAGACGCTGTCCAAGTCGCGCGCGCTGGCCGGCCTGCGCGTGGGCCTGGCCTTCGGCCACGCCGACCTCATCGCCGGCCTGGAGCGGGTGAAGAACAGCTTCAACTCCTACCCGCTGGACATGTTCGCCATCAACGGTGCCACCGCCGCCTACGAGGACGAGGCCTGGTTCCGCGACATCCGCGATCGCGTGGTGCGCGGCCGCGAGGCCCTGGCCGAATCGCTTGCCGGGCTCGGCTTCCGGGTGCTGCCATCGGCCACCAATTTCCTGTTCGCCCGGCCCGGCGCCGGCCACGAGGCCGCTGCCCTCGCCGCCGCGCTGCGCGAGCAGGGGATCCTGGTGCGGCATTTCAACCGGCCGCGCATCAGCGACTGGCTGCGCATCACCGTCGGCACGCCCGAGGAGTGCGCCGCGCTGGTGGCGGCTCTGCAGCGCCTGTGCGCGCCCGCCCCGGTGTAGCGCCGGTGGCCTTCATCCCCCATTCACCGCTTTCAAAGGACACGCCCATGTCTCGCCTGTTCACCATTTTCCTGCTCGCGCTCGCGCTGGCCGGCACCGCCGGCGCGGATGAACTCACCGATGCCAAGCGCAAGGACATCGCCCGGCTGATGGAACTCAGCGGTACCGACAGCATCGGCAACCGCGTCGGCGTGGCCGTGGCGCAGCAGATCCGCTCGGCCCTGGAGCAGCAGGTGCCGGTGCAGAAGCAGCAGGTGATGGACATTGCCGACCAGGTGCTGCAGTCCTGGAGCATTCGCTTCGCCGAGGACGAACAGCTTCGCCGCGAACTCGTCGGCGTGTATGCGCGCAGCTTCACGCACCCGGAAATCAAGGAGCTCATCGCCTTCTACGAGACCGACCTGGGGCAGAAGGTCATCCGCCAGATGCCGCAGATTGCCGCCGACAGCATGCGCGTCGGCCAGGGCGTGGCGCAGCGGCTGGTGCCGGAGCTGGAGAAGGAGCTGCAGCGGCGCTTCGATGAAGCCGGGATTTCCCAGGAAGTCGCGCCCTGACCGCCGTGCCGCGCATTCCCTACCAGCCTGCCGACATCGCCGAGCCGGCCGCCCTCATCGAGGAGATCCGCGCCCGCCGTGGCGGGGCGCTGTTCAACCTCGACCGCATGCTGCTGCACTCGCCCGGTTACGCCGATGGCTGGAATACCTTCATCCGGCGCCTGCGTGAATCCATGGCCCTGCCGGACCGCCATGCCGAGCTGGTCATCTGCGCCGTCGCGGTGCTCAATGCTGCACCCTACGAGATGCATCATCACGCGCCGCGGCTGCTGGCCGCCGGCGCCAGCCAGGCCCAGCTCGATGCCCTGGCGGCCGGGCCGGCCGGCTGGGATGATGCGGGCTTGTTCGACGCCACCGAGCGGGCCATGCTGGCGCTCACCCGCGCCATGACCACCCAGGTGGCAGTGCCGGACGAGGTATTCGAGGCGGCGCGGGCAGCGCTGCCGGATACGCAGCAGATGGTGGAACTCGTGGGCGTGATTGCGGCCTATAACATGGTGTCACGGTTCCTGGTTGCGCTCGGCATCGAGCCGGAGGAATGAACCCCGCGGCAGGCGCTGGCGCGCAGCCATCGTCGTGGCCGGGGTCGAACAGGGAAGTCATGGTGCTTAACGGGGGCGACATGACGCGGTACCAACGGGCAACATCCAGGCCTGACGCTCGGCCTGCGAAAGGCGCGGCTGCGCTGGACACCGGCGCGTGAACATCGGCGGCATCTTCATCGGCGAGCGCCGCACCCTGGAGCCGGAAGGCACACCCACCGGCCTGTTCAAGCGCCGGGCCGACGGCCCTGTCCAGGTGACCGCGGCCGGGATCCCCGGTGACTTCCATGGCGATCCGCGTGTGCATGGCGGCCCGGACAAGGCCCTGCATCACTACCACGCCGGCCACTATGCCGGGCTCGGCGCGGCCTTCCCGGCTGCGGCGGCGGCCCTGGTGCCCGGCGCGCTGGGTGAGAACCTGTCCGGCGAGGGGCTGGACGAGCACAGCGCCTGCATTGGCGACATCTATCGCATCGGCAGCTGCACCGTGCAGCTGTCGCAGCCGCGCCGGCCCTGCTGGAAGATCAATCATCGCTTCGACCTGCCCGGCCTGTCGGCCCACGTGGAGCGCGAGGCGGTCACCGGCTGGTATTACCGCGTGCTCGAAGCCGGCCGGATCTGCGCCGGCGATACCGTGGCGCTCATGGAACGCAGCGCGGATGCGGTCAGCGTGGCCGAGTTCGTGCACCTGACCACGCGACATCGGCCATCGCCGGCGGCCCTGGACCGCCTGGCCGGCCTGGCCGGGCTGGCCGATGCCTGGCGCCAGCGCCTGGCGGCCCGCCGCGACTGGCTGGCACGGCAGGCATGAGCACGCACGGCCCGGAACTCGACCCTCGCCGCGCGCGTGTGCACGTGCTGCCCGGCGCCCGGCTGCCGTCCTACTGGGGCCGGCATGGCCGGCGGCTGTTCCGCCTGACGCTGCCCCGCCTGGCCGGATTCGTGCTCGGCATTGCGGCCGTGCTGCTGATGCTGCTCACCCGGCACAACCTCAACCACGCCCTGCCCGGCATCATTGCCGACCTGGAAGCGCTCACTGGCCGGCAGGTCAGCGTGACCGGCCAGTTCAGGCCGGTGCTGCGCTGGCGGCCGACGCTGGCGCTCGACGGGCTTCAGTTCGGTGCCGGCGATGGCCAGGCCGGGC
>CAYGQN010000134.1:0-1443 GCA_964351795.1 uncultured Gammaproteobacteria bacterium | reverse complement strand
GCGTCAGCGTGTCCAGCGCCAGCACGCCCCTGCTGGCGCTGGACACGCTGACGCTGCAGACCAGCGCCGTGGACCGTGGTTCGCCGCTGCGCCTGTCGGCCCATGGCTCGCGCCGGGGCCGGCCCCTGCGCCTGGCGGGCGCCGTGGACGTGCTGGCCGACTGGCTGGGCAATGATCGGGTTGATGTCGACCTGCACGGCGCGCTGGGCGGCGTGCCGCTGGACGTGCGCGGCAACATCGCCGCTCCGGCGCGGCTGCAGGGCGTGGACCTGCTGTTCACCCTGGCCGCCGAGGAGGCGCCCGCCGCCGCCGAGCAGCCGGGGGGGCTGCGCGCCCGCCTGCATGGCAATGGCAGTGCGCTGCTGCTCGAGCGCCTGCCCGCACCCACAGCCGGGCAGGTCCAGCGGGCGCTGTCCCGCGCGCCGCCCGTCTCGCCCGCCGCCGAGCAGGGTGATGGCTGCTGCTGAGTCTGCCCCGGGGCGGCCGGTCGTGGTCATCACCGGCGGCAGTCGGGGCATCGGCGCGGCCACGGCGCGGCTGGCCGTGGCCGAGGGCTTCGACGTGGTCATCAGTTACCGGCGCGATGGCGCGGCCGCGCGGGCCGTGGAGGCCGATGTCACGGCCGCCGGCGCGCGCTGCCTGACCATGCGGGCCGACGTGGCCGAGGAGGCCGATGTGCTCGCCCTGTTCGCGGCCATCGATGCCCGCTTCGGGCGCCTGGATGCGTTGGTGAACAATGCCGGTATCGCTGCCACCCAGCAACGCGTTGAGGACTACAGCGCCGAGCGGCTGCAACGGCTGTTCGCGGTGAACATCACCGGCAGCTTCCTGTGCGCGCGCGAGGCCGTGAAGCGCCTCTCGACAGCGCGTGGTGGCCGTGGTGGCAGCATCGTGAACCTGTCCTCGGCCGCCTCGCGGCTGGGTTCCCCGAACGAGTTCGTTGATTACGCCGCATCCAAAGGCGCCATCGACAGCATGACGCTGGGCCTGGCGCGGGAGGTGGCCGCCGCGGGGATCCGGGTGAACGCGGTCCGGCCCGGGCTCATCGAGACCGACATCCACGCGGCCATCGGGGAGCCGGACCGGGTGGCCAATCGCGCCGCGGCCATCCCCATGCAGCGCGGCGGCAGCGCCGCCGAGGTGGCCGCGACCATCCTGTGGCTGATGTCCGATGCGGCGTCGTATGTCACCGGCGCGCTGGTGGATGTTGCCGGCGGCCGCTGAGTGCCTGCCGCCCCGCCGTGACGCGCCGCGCCGCGCCAGGCTTGACGGCGGGCCCGCAGTGGCGAAACTGATGGTCGACGCGACCCCGTGAGCGACGCGGCGCTGACGACAGACGCGAACCGGAGCCTGACCATGCCCTATTTCCCGGAGTTCCCGGACGACGCCACCCAGAGCGACATCTTCCGCCACTGGCCGGAACTGGCCGAGCCGCTGGGCCTG
>CAYGQN010000133.1:0-10178 GCA_964351795.1 uncultured Gammaproteobacteria bacterium | reverse complement strand
TGGGATCCAGCTCGCCGCCGTACTCGCGGGCAACGTCGGCCGCCTCGGCGGGAATGGCCAGGCCGCCCATCTCGTTTTCGATGCCGAGCCGGCGCGGCTCGCCGTCGCCGCGATGCAGCCGGGGCGGCATGGGTAATGCTGCGGGTTGGGCCTGGCTCAAACGCTGTTCCGGGGTTGTCGACCGTGATTCGATCCCGTCCATGGTAACCGCTGCTCAGGCTGCCTCAAGCGCGACACCGGCCGGTTGCCGGGTCGAGGCGCGCGCAGCCACCGCAGTTCCGGGTGCCCGGCGCCGCGGCCAGGGCTGTCTCGTCGGATGCTGCCCGGAACACCGCGCGCGCTTCAGGACTTCCGGATGTCGGCGGGGCCGGTCAGGGCTCGAGATCCACCAGCAGCTCGTCCACCACGCGGAACCGCGTGCGATGCGGGCGCACCGTGGGTGCCGCCCGTGCCATGTTCGGAAACCGGGCCAGCAGGCGCGAGAACGCGATGGCCGCTTCGATACGCGCCACCGAGTTGCCGGCGCAGGTGTGGATGCCGTGCCCGAAGGCCAGGTGGCGGTTGGGATCCCGCGCCACGTCGAAGCGATCCGGTTCCGGGAACTGGCGTTCGTCCCGGTCCGCCGAGGCAATGGCCAGGTGCAGGAAGGTGCCCGCCGGCAGGGACTCGCCGCCGATCTCCACGGCCTCGACCGCACGGCGATTGCCGATCTGCAGCGGGCTCTCGAAGCGCAGCATCTCCTCCACGGCGGACTTCATCAGCCCAGGCTCGGCCTGCAGGCGGGCGCGCTCGCCGGGGAAGCGGAACAGCAGGTCGACCCCGTTGGCGATGAGCGAGGCGGTGGTGTCGTGGCCGGCATTGAGCATGAAGATGCTGTTGTGGAGGATCTCCAGCTCGGTGAGGCCGTCGCCCTCGTCGCTGTCCTGGATGAGCGCCCACAGCACGTCCATGTCGTCCGGGCCGGGCGGGTTGCGGCGCTTGCGGGCGATGAGGTCGCGCAGGTAACGCTTGAAGTCCTCCACGGCCACGTTGCCCTCGTCCAGCTGCGCGGGCGTGCGTACCGGCTCCAGCCCCCCGAGGATGACCTTGGCCCAGGCCTGCAGCGGTTCGCGCTCGTCCTCGGGCACGCCCAGCAGATCGCCGATGAGGTTCAAGGGGATCTGCAGGGCGAACTCGCTGACGATGTCGATCCGGCCCCTGGCGGCCGCGGCGTCGAGCAGGCGCTCGACCATCGCGGCGATACTGTCTTCCATCTGCCGCAGGGTCCGCGCCGCGAAGAACGGCCCCAGCAGGCGCCGCACCCGGGTGTGATAGGGCGGATCATTGAACACCAGCGAAGTGGTGTGATGTTCATACAGGGGCGAATCGCCGAACCGGGGCCGGAAGTCGATGCGCTTGTCCGAGCTGAAACGCCGCGCGTCCGCCAGCACCGCCTTCACATCATCGTAGCGGGTGAGCAGCACCGAGCCGTCGGGTTGCCGGCACAGCGGCGCGTGATCGCGCAGCACGCGGTAGCCGGGATAGGGATCGCGGGCGAAGTCGAGGTCGATGTCGGCAAGGACGAAACTGTGAGCCGTGTCTGCAGTGAGTGCTTGCATGGTTTCCGGGGGCCACCGGGCCGGGTTGTTCCAGTCATGGCGCCGGGACGTTGTCGGCACGCTCCTCGGCGATGCGGCGATCAAGGTACGCCTCCAGGGTGCGGATGCGTTGCCCCTGGCCCAACATCCTCATCATAGCAAGTGTGCGCCGGAACTCGGGCGAGCCCTTCAGCGCCGCGAAGCTGGCGAAGTGCCGGTCGCGGCCATTGACCGTGACTTTCGGCTCCGGGTAGCGCGCCGCCAGCTCGGCATATTCCGCCTCGCTGAGGGCCGGCCCGTCGGCAGGCCGGCGCCGCCTGTCGCGATGCTCGTCACGGCGCCAGTGCCGGATGTCGGAGAAAGTCTTCACCGCCACCAGCAACAGCAGCCCGGCGAGCGGCTCACCGGTGGCCGACAGCACGAAGGCGCCGACGATGATGGTCACGTGCAGCACCACGATGCGCCGGTAGGGCCGCGCCATGAGGTCCTGCACCGAGGCATGGGCGAAACCGTTCTCGCGATCGTCATGCAGCCAGTCGAGCAGCGCCAGCGCCGCCAGCGCGATGAGCGGCAACAGCAACTGGCGTTCCAGCACCATCATGGCGGCGACGGCGGGCAGTTGCGCGTCGCCGATGAACCGCTGCTCGTCGCCGAACACGCCCAGCAGGAACATGCCGTGGCCGAAACAGAACCCCCCGTAATGCGCGGTGAAGAACAGCGTGAAGAACAGGGCGCCGAGGAATGCCGCCGGGCCCGGGTAAGGGCGCACCAGCATCCGCAGCGCGGTCACCAGCCCGATCAGCACGTTCTCCAGCCAGTACAGGAATATCAGGTCGAAGCTCTGCCAGCCCCAGGCCAGCACCCCGTACACGGGCAACAGGTTCAGCAGCACGAGTGCCGCCAGGGACAGCTTGCCGGGCATGCGAGATCTCCTTGTGCGCAGCGACACCGAACGGATCCTGCCACTGCCACGGTGGCAGCGGTAGCCAGCGCCGACTACGCGGCCGCGGCATCGACGCGGTATGCTGACGGCCGATACTGACATGCCTGGAGGGGTGGTGATGGAAATCGCGGTAATCGGTGGCGGGCACGGCTGTTACGCGGCAGCGGCGAGCCTGAGCGAGCAGGGGCACAACGTGCGCCTGTGGCGGCGTGATACCGCGGCGTTCGCGCCGGTGCTGGAGACGGGCGTCATCGAAGTGCTCGACAGCCACGGCCAGCGGCCGGTCACCATTGCCAGGCCCACCACGGATCTTGCCGCGGCCATGCACGGCGCCGCGCTGGTCGTGCTGCCACTGCCGGCAACCACGCAGACCGCGCTGGCGCCGCAGATCGCACCGTATTTCGAGGACGGCCAGGTCGCCTTCCTGCCGCCGGGCACTTTCGGCGGCTACCTGTTCGCGCGGGCCATGCGCGAGGCCGGGAACAACGCCGGGGTGGCCTTTGCCGAAACCGGCACCCTGCCCTACCTGGCCCGCCGGCGAGGCCCGGCCAGCGTCGCTATCAGCGGCTACGGCACGCGCCTGCCCACGGGGGTGTTCCCGGCCAGGCAGGCCAGCGCCGCCCTGGAGGTCATCCGCCACGCCTACCCCGCGGCCGAGCCCTGCGGCGACCTGCTGTCCGGCGCCCTGATGAATGCCGGGCCGATCATCCATCCGCCGCTCATCATGATGAACGCCGGACCGCTGGAGCACTTCGAGGCCTGGGATATCCATAACGAAGGTACGCAACCGGCCATCCGGCGCACGACCGACAAGCTGGACAGCGAGCGCATCGCCGTTCGCGAGGCGCTGGGCTACGGCGCACCGCACTTCCCGCTGGCCGACCACTACAGCCCCGGGGGCGACGAGTGGATGTACGGCAATGCCGCCCACGAGAAACTCACCGACAGCGGTGACTGGCGCGAACACATCGTGCTCACCGAGCATCGCTACATGCTCGAGGACGTCGAACTCGGCCTGGCGTTCCTGTGCTCCTGCGCCGAGTACACGGGCGTCGACGCGGGCGTGGCGCAGGGACTGCTGGCCATCGGGTCGGCCATCTGCGGGCGCGATTTCCGCCGCACCGGCCGGACCCTGGCGAGCCTCGGCCTGGCCGAGCTCGACCACGCCGCCCTGGAGCGCCTGCTGCACGAGGGCCTTTGAGCCGGACCCGTCCAACCCGGCCGCGCCGCAACGGCGCGGCCACTGCGAAAGAGCCGAAGCATGAGTACTGACGACAACATCAACGTGGTTGCCGCCGGGGCGGGCCGCATGGGCCGGGGGATCGGCCACATGTTCGCCTACGCCGGCCATGCCGTGCGCATCCTCGACCTCAAACCCCGCGACGAGCAGGACTTTGCCCGCCTGGCCGCGGCCGGCCGCGAGGAGATTGCCGCCAACATGCGCTTCCTGGCAAGCCAGGGCGTGATGAACGAAGCGCAGGTACAGGCCGCCCTCGCGCTCATCGAGTTCGTCCCCCACACGCAGGCGCAGGCGAGTCTGGCCGCCGCCGACCTGGTCATCGAGGGCGTGCCCGAAACACGCGAGGCCAAGGCCGCCGCCCTGGCGGACATCGGCACGATGACGCGGCCGGATTGCATGGTCGTATCAACCACCTCGACCATGCTGGTCAACGAACTGCAGGGGCTCATCAGCGGCCCCGAGCGCTTTCTCAACACGCACTTCCTGAACCCGGCCTACCTCATCCCGCTGGTGGAAGTCAGTGCCGGCGCGGCCACCGACCCGACCGTCACCGACCGCGTCGTGGCCATTTTCGAGGCCATCGGCAAGGTACCGGTGCGCTGCTCGGCCGCCCCGGGCTACATCATCCCGCGGCTGCAGTCGCTCATCATGGCCGAATGCTGCCGCATGGTGGCGGAAGGCGTCGCCAGCGTGGAGGACATCGACAAGGCCATCGTCAACGGCTTCGGCCCGCGCTACGCCACCATGGGCGTGATGGAGTTCATCGACTGGGGCGGCCTGGACATCCTCTACTACGCCGGCCATTACCTGGCAAAGGCGCTCGACTCCCCGCGCCATGCCCCGCCGCCGGAGGTGGACGCGATGATGGCCGAGGGCCGGCGCGGCATGCGTGAGGGGCGCGGCTACTATGATTTCTCGCAGATGGATGTCGAGGCCTACCAGCGTGAGAAGCTTGGTCGTTTCGTCGGCCTGCTGCGCGAGCTTGGACGCATACCCGAACCCGGCGTGTAAACCGGATTCCAGTCCTGCCCGCCGGGTTGCCGTGGTGAGCGCGTTCCCAAGGTTCAAGGGCGGGCAGCGCCCGGGCGACCTGCCATGCACGCGCGCCGACTGACACCCTGCCTGGGTGCCCGCCTGAGCGCCGACGGGCTGCTTGCCGGCGACGGACTGCGGGCTGCCGTGGTTCACCACGGCGTGGTGTTTACCCGCACAGCGGGCCTGACCCCGGCCGATCTGCTCGGCCTGGCCCGGACCCTCGGTGAGGTGGCCGCGGATCCCCATCCCGCCAGCCAGGCCCTCGATCCCGGCCAGCCGGTTACCGAGATCCTCACCGACCGCAGCCGGCCGCCGCGCCTGAACCACTGGCACAGCGACGCCAGCTTCACCGCCACGCCGCCCCGCTTCACCGTGCTGTACTGCGTCGAGACACCGCCTGTCGGGGGCGACACCCTGTGGGCCTGCTCGGCCAGCGCCTGCGCGATGCTGGGCGAGTCGATGCTGCAACGACTTTTGCCGCTGCGGGCACGGCACCGGCTGCCGGCCACCGCCCGCGCCCTGATCGCGGACCCGGCCCTGCGGGAGGCACCCTTCCAGGCCAGTCATCCACTGGTGATTCTGACGCCGGACGCCGGCGTGCCCTGCCTGTACGTCAACCGCCTCTACACGGCGGCCATCGAGGCCTTGCCGACCCTGGCCTCGCGACGGCTGCTGCAGCGCCTGTTCCGCGGCATCGAGCATCCCGAGCACCAGCTCCGCTGGCGCTGGCGCGCGGGCGACGTCGCGGTGTGGGACAACCAGCGCTGCCAGCACTACGCGGTGGCGGACTACTACCCGCAGCGACGCCGCATGCTGCGCATCACCGTCGCCGGCATGGCCCCGGTGGCGGCCTAGGCGCCGGGCAGCTTGCGGGCGGCGGCGTTGAAGGGATAGTACTTGCCGGGCGAGACCTCCTCGTGCGCCAGCTGCGCCTTCACTGCCGACTCCAGCGCATCCAGTTCCAGGGCCCGGGCTACCAGCTCACCCGCCTCGTCGTGCGGCACGACCACGACGCCGCCGTCGTCGGCCGTGATGTAGTCACCCGGCAGCACCAGCACGCCACCGCATTGCACGGCAGTCTGCGCCTCCCAGGGCAACATGTGCGAGGGCATCGTCTGGTTGGTCTCGCCGGCGGCGAACAGGCCGATCCCCCACTCGCGCATCGTCGCCAGGTCCCGCAGGCCGCCATCGGTGACCACCCCGGCGGCGCCACGCTGCTTCAGGCGCCACAGCTTGATGTCGCCGGCGGCCGAGGGGCCGGGCTGGCGCATGGCGTCCATGACCAGAACATCGCCCGGACCGCACAGCTCCAGCGCCCGGTACTCGGCGCTGTCGGTGCCGCCGATGATGCGCCGCCGCTCGCCCGGCCGGCTGGGCACGAAGCGCACCGTCACCGCCCGGCCGACGAGTTTCTGGCCCGGCAGCAGGGAAACCACCCCCTGCATGGCGCAGTTGGTGTTGCCGGCCGCATCCATCACGTCCAGCAGGGTAGAGGCCGGCAAGCGCCGCAGGGCAGTCAGGATTTGTTCATCATTCATGGTGTCTTCTCCCTCCTGTCCGGAACCAGTCCGCATTCGGGCGGCATGCTTGCAAATAGAATAAACGGATAGGGCACACAGGGAAGCTTGGATGGCGTTTTTTGTTCTTGTGCACGGCGCCTGGCACGGCGCCTGGTGCTGGCAGCGGCTGCTGCCGTTGCTGGAAGCGGATGGCCACAGGGTGGACGCCCCGGACCTGCCGGGCCACGGTGCGGACCGGACCCCGCTGGCCGGCGTCAGCCTTCCCGCCTACATCGACCGGGTGGTGGATGCCGTGGACGCCGCCGATGGCCCGGTCATCCTCGTCGGCCACTCCATGGGGGGCATGGTCATCTCCGGGGTTGCCGAGGCGCGACCAGCGAGCATTGCCCTGCTGGTATACCTGACCGCCTCGCTGCCACGCGACGGCGAGTCCCTGTTCGACCTTGAAGCCATGAACCCCTCCACCGGTCTGCGCGATGGCATGAGCATGTCGGCCGATGGCAGCGCCGCCCATGTCCGCGACGACCGCCTGCAGGCATTGTTCTACCACGACTGCCCCGAGGCGGACATCGCCCTTGCCCGCGAGCGCCTGGGGCCGCAGGCCATGACTCCCATGGTGGAAATGCTGACACTCAGCGCGGACGGCTTCGGCCGGGTGCCCAAGCACTACATCATGTGCTCGGCGGACCAGGCGCTGGTGCCGGCTTTCCAGCAGGCCCAGCTCGCCCGTTATCCCGGCCTGCCCGTCAGTACGCTGGACACCGGACACTCCCCCTTCTTCGCCCGCCCCCGGGCGCTGGCCGACCTGCTGTCAGGTCTTGCGGTTACCACCACCGCCTGACGCGCGCTAGCCGCCGCCGCACCCGGCTTAAGCGGGGCAGAAGTCCCGCCGCTAAGCATTGGTGAAAACAGGTTTTTCCACCTTTGCCAGCGCGGCCAGCCAATGAACGGACGCAACATCGACAGCCTGTTGTGCGATGTCAGTGAACTGCTGACACTGCCATCGGTGTACCTGCAGGTACGGCGTTGCATCGACGACCCCGACCTCGGCCTGGTGGATCTTGCCCGCGTGGTCTCGCTGGACCCGGCCCTGTCCGCCCGCGTGCTGAGCATCGCCAACAGCGCCCTGTTCGGCCTGCACACCGACATCAACTCGGTAGCCCACGCCGTGAACCTGCTGGGCAACCAGATCATCCATGACATCGTCCTCGCCACGTCACTGGCCAGCACCTTCCGGCGCATTCCACCGGGGCGCATGGACATGCAGCGCTTCTGGCAGGACTCGGTGCGCCTGGGCGTCACCAGCCGTGCCGTCGCCGCGGAAGTGGGAGTACTGGACGAGGAACGGCTGTTCATGCACGGCCTGCTCGCGGACATCGGCAGCCTGGTGCTGTACCAGAGCCTGCCCGAGGATGCCCTGCACTGTCTGGACGAAGCCGCCCTCAGCGGCGACCCAAGGCACCTGGTGGAGGCGCGATTGCTGGGCTTCGACCATGCGGATCTCGGCGCCAGGCTGGCCGAGCAGTGGCAACTGCCGGCGGGGCTGGTGAACAGCATCCGCTACCAGTACCGCCATGATGGCCCACCGTCGGTGGATTTCGATGCGCGCCTGCTGCGCATGGCCCGGATGCTGTGCAATCCGGCCACCCCGGACAATCGCGGCCTCGGCGAGGTCGCCCTGCCAGGACTGCAGATGAACGAGACCGCGCTGGACAACATCCGCAGCAACCGTGATGCGCTGTTCAGCGAGGCGATGAGCCTGCTCGCAATCCCCGAGCCGAGCGGCGCCTGAGCGCGCGGGCCCTCACGCAGCGTCCAGGGCCCCGGCGTAGCTGCTGACCCGGTTGCGGCCATTTTTCTTGGCGTGGTAGAGCGCCTGGTCGGCCTGGTCGATGAGGTCGGCCAGGTCCGTGGCACCGAACTCCAGGGCACTGACCCCGAAACTCGATGTCACCTTGCGCCCCTCGGACAGCTTGAGCCGATGATTGTTCTCCTCGACCACCGCGGCGCGGATGCGCTCGGCGAGGCCGACGGCCTGTTCCAGCCCTATCCCGGGCAGTAGCAGGCAGAACTCCTCGCCCCCGTAACGACATACGTAATCGTTTTCCCGCAGCGAACCAATCAGCACCTCGGCCAGGCGCTTGATGACCTTGTCGCCGGTTGAATGGCCGAAGGTGTCGTTGATGCCCTTGAAATGATCGATATCGCACATGATGCAGGACAGCGGAATGCTGCGCGCCCTGGCCGCACGGATCTCCTGTTCGAACACTTCGAAGAACGCGCGACGGTTCAGGCAGCCGGTCAGTGGATCGCGCGTGGCCAGCAGGCGCAGCTCCTTGTTCTGACGCTCGATCTCCTCGCGCTGGGCGGCCAGGGTCTTGAGGGCGCCTTTGAGCTCCTCGTTGGTCTGCATGATGCCGGTCTGATCATCGAAGGTCGCCAGCGCACCGCGGATTTTCCCGGCCGCGTCCTGGATGGGCGTGCAGTTGACGGCGAAGTGGCGCCGGCCGAGGTGTCCGTCCTCCAGCACCAGGTCACGCCCGTGCTGGGCACTGCCGGATTCCATGACCGACATCCACGGCAGTGCGAGGTGCTGTTCCGCCTCGCTGCGATGCCAGCGGAACTCGGTGAGCTTCATACCCGGAAGGTCCTGCACCGAACGGTTGACGTGCCGTGCGAACGAGGTGTTGGACATCACAATTTCCTGGTTCGGGCCGATGAGCACGATGCCCTCGGCAAGCGCGTCCATCATCACCCGCACCCGCTCGGGCATCAGCCGGGTGGGGTCCAGGTGACGCAGGGTGCGCCGCAGGAAGAACTCGAAACCGAGGAAGGCAACCACACCGATGAACAGGGACATCCGCACCAGCGGATGGCCGGCCCAGGCAAAGGCGCCGATGCCGCCGAGCGGCGCGAATACCAGCCGGACGATGGCAACGGGCTCGCCGTTGCTGCTGAGGGGCACCTCGAGCTGATCGGCGGCCCTGGCTGTGGCATCGGTGCCGATCGGACCGGCCTGGCCGAGCAGACCGCCGCCGGGCGTGGTGACCTGGGCCGCCAGCAGCCCCGGGTCGCTGTCCACGCGCTGCACCAGGTACGGGGTGATGTCGCTCACGGAGCCGCTGCCGAGAAACGCCTGCACCGTGCGGGCGACGTGTTGCAGGCTGACCTTGCGCTGCTCGCCCACGGCGGCGGTCGGGTCCGGAACCAGGTCGAGCAGGTCCGCCACAACCACGATGTTGAGGACGATAAGTGTCAGTGCTGCACTGATTCGCACCGACGGCTTGCGCAGTATCCCGATCACCGTCAGGCCGCGCCCTCCTTCGCGCGATCCAGTATTTTCCCGGCCCGATCCTCATAGCGGCCCGCCCGCGCGCTTTCTTCAACGAATGCCGCCTGCCGCTCCCGGTCTGCTGCCAGCACAGTCACCGGGTCGACGAAGCGCCACAGTGGTACATAGGACATCGCAGCCGCCACCAGGCCACCAGCCCGGGCCAGCCAGTTAAGGGCGCCGATCGAAGCGAAGATCGTGCCCGCCTGTGCCGCGCGCTCGATGGCCAGTTGCGCCTCACGCTGCGCTTCCAGACGCTCCATCATCTGCGCGTGCGCCAGGTCGATCTCCGCCATGAGGGCCGAGTCGTCCACCACCGAATCGGCCGGGGCGCGGCTTGCCTGACCGCCTGTCGGCGCTGCCGGCGAGGGATCGGGTGACAGGAACAGGGGCTGGCCACCGGCCGTGGGCAAGGCGCTGCCGTCATGGCCATCGTTCCAGGCAAAGCGGGTGGACGCGCTCGCGAGCACGATACCCGGCCCGCCGCCACCGCCGCTGAATGCCGCGGACGGGTCGGTGCTTGACAGCAGCG
>CAYGQN010000132.1:0-10228 GCA_964351795.1 uncultured Gammaproteobacteria bacterium | reverse complement strand
GATGGGTATGGTCGCCGCCGCGCTGGGTCCACCTCCGTAGGAGCGGCTTCAGCCGGGAATGTCTCCCGCGCTTCGATGCCCTCCGCACGCGCTGCCCGGCGGCGCCTAGCGCGGTGCGCTGAGCAGCAGGGCCGCGGCAAGCACGGCGATGGTCCCCAGCACGGACATGACGTTGAGGGCCTGCGCGCCCAGCAACGGGGTGCGGCCTCTGGCATGGTGCACGGCAATGGCGAGCGCCGGCAGGCTGAGTGCCAGCGGTGCCAGGGCCACCGTGGCCACGACCGGCAGGCAGTCGCGCGCCACCATGCTGAGGATGACCAGGGCGCTCGCCAGCGCGAACAGCCCGTAGACGAGGTTGCTGGTCGCCAGGCCGTAGCGGATGGGGAAGTGCCGGCGGCCGACGCTGCGGTCCGCTTCGATATCCGGGTACTGGTTCAGCAACAGCAGGTTGTTGACCAGGAAGAACGGGACGAGGCTGGCCGCCAGTTCGCTCTGCAGTGTGCTGCCGCCGAGCGCCAGCCAGGTGCCGACGACCATCACCGGGCCGAAACCAAGACCCGGCGCCACCAGGCACAGCCAGGGCCGGCGGTTTATCCAGGGCGTGTAGGCAACCACGATCAGCACGCCGACCAGGCCCACGGGCAGCAGCCAGGGCTGCGCGAGGGCGAAGTGAACGCCCACACCAACGGTGATGGCCAGCGCGGTGAGCGCCGCCAGCAGCACGTGGCGCCCGGCGCGCGGCAGGGCCGGCAGTGCGCCGCTGCCGCCGCTGAACGGGGTGCGCCGGGTGCGCATGTCCAGGCCGCTGATGAAATCCATGTATTCGTTGAGCTGGTTGACGCTGACGTGGGCGGCGATGGCGCCAAGGGCGATCAGGGCCAGGTCCGCACTGCTGACATCCACCCCGGTGTGCAGGCTCAGGCCCAGCCCGAGCGCGACGCAGACCAGCGCCAGCAGCAGGAAGGGTGGCCTGGCGCTGAGGATGATGCAGCGCAGAGCGCCGCCGGCCGGTGGCGGCCGGAGCAGTTCATCGTTGGAGAGGCTGCGGGAGGTCATCGCCGTGGCCATGGCTGCGTTGAAACCCGGGATCCATTGTGCCCCAAGCCGGGCGGCGCGGGGTTGACCCGGGATCATGAAACCCGGCCCGCGGCCGGCGGACCTCAGGGATGGGTGGCGGCGGCCCGCGTGGCCTGGTCGTAGATGCCGGTGAGCAGCTCCAGCAGCAGGGTGGTCTGGTCGAACTGCAGGTTGGCGTCCTGCAGGGAGTTGGTCAGGCGCACCAGCAGCTTGCGTCGCAGTACGGCGTAGGCGTCGGTGGCCTCGCGACCGCGCTCGGTGGTCTGGTAGAGGAAGGTCTTGCGCGAGCTGTCGCGCTGCTTGTCGATCAGCTCGAGTTTCTCGAGCTTGCGCAGGCTGTACTGGATGTTGGGCGTGTCGTCGCGGTTGAGCAGCCGGCCGATTTCGGTCAGCCCCTTGGGCCGATCATGCATGCGCACCACGTGCAGGATGCCAAGGTCGGAGGGGCCCAGATCCAGGCCGGCCGCGGCCTGCATGCCCTGGGCTTCCCAGCGGAAGAAGGCCTCGGATACCCGCAACAGCTGGTATTCCAGGTCTGTGAGCGCCGCCTCGTGGGGGGTGTCGGCCAGGTGCGACATGTGGTCTTGTCGCGGCGGGCTGTGCTTGCGCCCGCTCATGGGGCCTCAGCCGGCCACCGCGAGTTCCGCGAGCACCAGGGCGCGCAGGGCCTTGCGGTCGAGTTTGCCAACGGCTGTGCGGGGGATCTCATCCATGAATCTTACCGCGCCGGGCACCTTGTAGGGAGCGAGCATGCGCTCGCAGTGTTCGATGATCTGCGCGGCGCTTGGTGCATGACCGGCGCGCGGCACCACGCAGGCGACCAAACGCTCGCCGCGGTAGTCGTCGGGCACACCCACCGTGCCGGCTTCTGTTACGCCCGGATGGGTGTACAGGATGTCGTCCACCTCGCGCGGGTAGACGTTGAAGCCGGAGATGATCACCAGATCCTTCTTGCGGTCGCGGATGTACAGGTAGCCCTCGTCATCCAGCTCGCCGATATCGCCGGTATACAGCCAGCCATCGCGCAGTGTCTGCGCGGTTGCTTCCGGCAGCTTGCGATAGCCGCTCATCAACTGCCCGCCGCGGGCGCGTATTTCACCCTGCTCGCCGCGTGCGAGCACCTTGTCGCCGTTGTCGAGGTCGACGATCTCGATGGTGATCCCCGGCGCCGGTATGCCGGTGGAGCCCGGCTTGCTCACGCCCTGCATGGGGTTGAAGGTGAGCAGCGGGCCCGCCTCGGTGAGGCCGTAGCCCTCCAGTGGCCGGCGCCCGGTGCGGGCTTCCCAGCGGTTCAGGATCTCCAGCGGCAGCGCCGCGGACCCGGACAGCGTGGTGCGCAGGGCCGACAGGTCGGTCTCGGCAAAGGGCGCGTAGCCGAGCAGGCCGGTGAGAATCGTGGGGCTGGCCGGGAAGAAGCTGATCGCCTCGCGCGCCAGGGCCTCGGTGACAGTGTCGGGCCGGTAGCGCGGCAGGATCACCAGCGTGCCGGCGCAATGGCAGGCCAGGTGCAGGCACATGAGCATGGCGAAGCTGTGGAACATGGGCATCACGCACAGCACCCGCTCGTCGGCCGTGCGGGTGGGCAGCAGGGCTTCGCGCTGGGCGATGTTCAGGCTGATCTGCCCGTGGCTGATGTCCACGCCCTTGGCCCGGCCGGTGGTCCCGCCGGTATACATGAGCGTTGCCGGCGTGTCTGCTTCGGGCAAGGGCGCCGGGAGGCAGTCGATGTCGCGGGCCCAGGCCTCGCGTCGGGCCCGCAGGCCGGCGTTCCACACCAGCGGCGGGCCGATGCCGGCGTCCAGCGCCAGTGCGCGGGCGAGGTCCTCACCGGCTTCGTCGGTCACCAGCAATGCCGGCTCGGCATCGGCAAGAATCTCCGCCAGCTCGCGGGCGGTGTACACCGGGTTGAGCGGTACCGCCTGGGCGCCGCTGGCGTGCACGGCGAAAATCGACACGGCAATGTCGATACCGTTGCCCAGCAGGATGGCCACGCGCCGGCCCGGGCCGGCGCCATGCTCGCGCAGACAGCCGGCGAAGCCAGCTACTGCGCCGAGATAACCGCGATAGTCGAGGTTCTGCTCGCCGAACTTCAGCGCGATGGCCTCCGGCTGCGCGGCGGCGGTCGCGGCGAGCATGTGCACCACGCTGGCGTGGCGGGGCGGCAGCGCACCGCGGCCGGTGATGCTGGCGATCGTGCTCATGCGTGCGCGGGGCTGCCGCGCCCGGCGCGCAGTGCGGCGGTCGCGGCCTCGTCCAGGGTCCACAATGCCTGCAGGCCTTCGGTGCACACCACCACGCCGTAGCGCGAGCGCGCCGCGGCCGGTGTGACCACGCCGTCGCGCACATCCTCGAGCACGCGGGCCGGGTCCCGGCGCAGCGGATCCCCGTAGCCGCCGCCACCGCTGGCGCTGATCTCGAAGCGATCGCCGGTATGCAGATCGTAGAAGCGGTTGCCGTCGACCACGTCGGACCTGCCATCGGGGTGGGTGATGCCCATGCGATGCGGCCCGCTGCCGCGTCCGCCGGCCAGGCCCGCCGGCGCGGTGTAGCTGCGCACCCCGCTGCCGAAATTGGCGCAGGCGATGCCTTCGGCCTCCACCCGCCAGCGGTAGTTCACGCCCAGGCCGCCGCGCCACTGGCCGGCGCCGGCGCTGTCCGGGCAGTACTGGTACTCCAGCAGATGGTAGGGCGTGGCAAGCTCGTGCAGTTCCGGATCGGGGGCGCGCAGGCCGCCGAGCGTCACCGGCGTGCCGATGTGATCCCAGCCATCGTAGCCGGCCATGGCGCCGCCACCGCCCTTGGACATGAAGTGGATGTCGGCGAAGTAGCGCCCGCTGCGCGGGTTGATGCCGGCGGTGGCCGGCGCGCACCAGCGCGCCCACAGCGCCGGCACCTTCTCGGGGACGACCTGTGCCAGCGCCAGCCATACCGTTTCGATGATGGTCTCGCCGGTGCACAGCGTGCAGGCCGAGGTGGCTGCCGGTTCATGCGCGTTCAGCAGGCTGCCGGGCGGGGCGATGATTTCGATGGGCCGGATGGCGCCTTCATCGAAGCGGATGTCCTTGGCGATGGCATGCGTGGCGAACAGGGCAAGCTGGCTGACAGCGGTGGTGTTGGGCAGGGTGGAGTTCACGTAGCCGGCCACCTGCGGATCACTGGCACTGTAGTCGAAGCGGATGCGATCCCCTTCCACCACCAGGCACAGCCGTACCACCGGGCTGTGCTCGTAGTCGATGCCGTCGTGGTCCATGGCGCGCTCGGCACGGTACTCGCCATCGGGAATGGCGGCGATGCTGGCGCGCACCCGCCGCTCGGTGGCATCGAGCAGGGCATCGGTGGCGGCCTCGACGGTTGCGCGGTCGAAGCGCTCGTTGAGGGCGTGCAGGCGGCGTTCGGCCAGCCGCGTGGCGCCAATCTGGCAGTGCAGGTCCCCTTCCACCAGGTCACGGGCGCGCACGTTCAGCAGGATGAAATCCAGCAGGTCATCGCGCAGCACGCCGCGGTCCGCGATGCGCAGGCAGGGGATCCGCAGGCCATCCTCCCAGGCATCGCGGGCGCGCGGGTTGTAGCCCACCACGCCACCGCCGCCGATGTCGGCCTGGTGACCCTTGGTCAGCACCCAGTACGCCAGTTCGCCGTCGCAGAACACCGGCCGGATGACGTTCAGGTCCGGCGGATGGTTGTTGCCGCGGAACGGATCATTGAGCAGGAACAGGTCGCCCTCGTGCAGATCGCCGGCGAAACGCTCGGCCACGGCGCGCACCGCGAAGGGCGTGGACGCGGCGATGTTCGGAATGTAGATGGTCTGGGCAACCAGTCGCGCCCTGGCATCGAACACGGCGGTGGTGAAGTCCCGGGCCTCGGAGAAGATGGGCGAGCGCGAGGTGCGCAGCATGGT
The DNA here is from genome assembly GCA_964351795.1 of uncultured Gammaproteobacteria bacterium. Lineage (GTDB taxonomy): Bacteria > Pseudomonadota > Gammaproteobacteria > JADZEE01 > JADZEE01 > CAYGQN01. The sequence goes on along the minus strand of CAYGQN010000132.1, from coordinate 5,253 downwards.
CTCGCCCATCTCGCGGCAGATGGAGTCCAGCCTGGCGCCGATGAGCGATACGTCGATGGGGTCGATGGTGCTCATGCTTGCTCCCTCCCGCTGCCGGTGTGAATCACGTAGTTGCCGCAAGGATCGCAGTCGAGCCGGCTGCCCGGCGGCAGGACGATGGTGCTGGTCTGCTGCTCCACCAGCGCCGGGCCTTCGATGCGGTTGCCGGCCTGCAGTGCGAGCGCGTCGTAAACGGGTGTCTGCACGAAGCCGTCGTCGAACCAGGCCCGGCGCGTACCGCGGGCGGCGTGGGAGGCATCGGCAATGCCGCTGCCGCTGCGCCGCGGTTGCGGCCGCGGGGTCGGACACACGGCCGCCAGGCGCAGGTTGATAAGCTCCACGGCGGCATCGGGCAGTGCGTAGCCGAACAGGCGATCGTGGCGGGCGTGGAATTCGCGCAGCATCGCCTCCCAGACGGCCGGGCTTGCCTCGCCGCCCGGGAAACCGGGCACTGCGACTTCGTGGAACTGGCCGACGTAACGCAGGTCCGCGGCGCACTGCAGGTCCAGCGCGTCGGCGGGGATCCCCTGGTCGGCCATCGCCGATTCCGCGCGAGCGGCGAGTTCGGCCAGATCAGCGGTCACGCGCGCGAGGTCGAGGCTGCCATCTTCGCTGGCGCAGGTCCGCACGAAGCTCTGACGGATGTCGGAGATGAGCATCCCGGCTGCACAGAACACCGAGGCCTCCTTCGGCACGAGCACGGTGCCAATGCCGATCTCGCGGGCAATGGCGACCGCGTGCACGGGGCCGGCGCCGCCGGCGCAGATCATCGCGAACTCGCGCGGATCGTGTCCGCGCTGCACGGTGACCACCGACACCGCGCCGCTCATGAGCGAATTCGCGAGGCGATAGATGCCGTTCGCCGCGGTGACGGTATCCATGCCAAGCGGTTCGGCCACGCGCAGGCGGATGGCGGCTTCGGCGGCGACGGCGTCGAGCATCATTTCGCCGCCGTGGAAACTCGAGGGTGCGATGTAGCCGAGCACGAGATCCGCGTCGGTGACCGTGGGCTCGGTGCCGCCGCGGCCGTAGCAGGCGGGCCCGGGCTCGGCGCCGGCGCTGGCCGGGCCGACGTGCAGTATGCCGCCGGCATCCACGTGCGCGATGGAGCCGCCGCCGGCACCGATGGTGTGGATATCGAGCATGGGCACGCCAACGTGATGGCCTCCGATCTCGTTGTCACTGGTGACCACGGCCTCGCCGTTCTGGATCAGCGAGACATCGAAGCTGGTGCCGCCCATGTCGGCGGTGATGATGTCGCTGAAGCCGTGTTCGGCGGCATGCCAGAGGCTCGCGGCGGGCGCGCCGGCAGGCCCTGACAGCAGGGTGTTCACGGCCAGACGGGCGGTGGCGCGGGGCGTCATCACGCCGCCGCCGGACTGCATTATGAATAGCCGGCCGCTGAAACCGCTGTCGGCCAGGCGCGTCTCCAGCCGTTCCAGGTACCGCGCCAGCAGCGGGCTGACGCAGGCATTCAGGGCGGTGGTGGAATGGCGCTCGTAGGCGCGGATCTGGGGCAGGACTTCCGAGGAGATGGTGATGAACGTATCCGGCAGCAGTGCCTGCAGGATGTCGCGCGCGCGTTGCTCATGAGCGGGGTTCAGGAACGACCACAGGAAGGAGATGCCCACGGCCTCCACGCCGAGCGCGGCGAACACCTCGGCGGCAGCGGCCACCTCTTCCTCGGCGAGCGGCGTGATGACGGCGCCGCTGGCGTCCACGCGCTCGGTGGCGGTGAGCACCAGGCGCCGCGGCACCAGCGGTGGTGGCGCGGTCAGCCGGAGATCGTAACGGGCGCCGGTTTTCAGGCCGCGGCGCATGTTCAGGATGTCGCGGAAGCCGGCCGTGGTCAGGAAGCCGGCGGCGGCGACGTTGCCGGTCAGCGCGGCGTTGGTGGTGATGGTCGTGCCGTGCACGATGGTGTCGATTTCACCCGGGAAGGCTTCGACGTCACGGCCGAAACCGGCCGCGGCCCGTGCGAGGCCGTCGAAAAAGCCGATGGCCGGATCCTGGGGTGTGGTGAGGGTCTTGAACAGGCGCTGCTCGCCGTCGCTGCGCCGCACCATGAGATCGGTGAAGGTGCCGCCCACGTCCACGCCGACGGTGAAATTCATATTTGAGCTCATGGCTGTCCCTGACTGCTCCTGGCTGATGGCTAGCTTCATGCCTGTCCCGGAATAGGGGTCGGGTCCGGAACAGGGTCCCCGGGGAGTCCATGCCTGTCCCGGACTGGGGAGGCGGCAGAGTCCATGCCTGTCCCGGATTGGCACGCACCTGCGGGGAGTTCATGCCTGTCCCCAATCAGGAGCCGCGGATGGATCGATGCCTGTCCCGGATTGGGAAGGTAGAGAAATTGAAATTTAATTTCAACTTGAAATTCATTATTGCGGTTGCGATGATGCCGGCGCCCGGCCCTACGCAGCCCGGGCCTCACAGTACTTACCGAGGAGCCTGCAATGCCCCAACTGCATGGTGGTCGCATCGTCGCCCGCGCCCTCAAAGCCGAGGGTGTGGAAGCCATCTTCACCCTGACCGGCGGTCACATCGTGCCCATCCTCGACGGCTGCGCCGCCGAGGGGATCCGCATTGTCGACGTCCGCCATGAGCAGAGCGCGGCCCATGCCGCCGAAGCCTGGACGCGGCTCACCGGCCGCCTCGGCGTGGCCGTGGTCACCGCCGGCCCCGGCGTCACCGATACCATCACCGCTGTCGCCAGCGCCTGGCAGGCCAGCGCCCCGATGCTGGTCATCGGCGGCCGGCACCTGCTGTCGCAGGACGGCATGGGTGGCCTGCAGGAGATGGACCACACGGCCCTGTTCCGGCCCATCACCCGCTGGGCGGGTACCGGCTGGTCGACGCCGCGGCTGGCGGAAACCGTTGCCGGCGCCGCCCGGGAGGCTTTCGCCGGCCGCGGTGGCCCGGTGTTCCTCGACATTCCCATGGACGTGCTCATGGCCCGCGTGGACGAAGCCGATGTCAGCTGGCCGGTCGACTATCGGCCGCTGTCGCTGCCCGCCGCCGACGCTGCCACCCTGGCCTGCATCCAGGGCGCCCTGGCTGCCGCGCAGCGCCCCGTCATCTTTGCCGGTTGTGGCCTGGTCGGCGGTGAGGCTGCCCTGGCCAGCCTGGCCGAAGCCCTGGGCGCCCCGGTGTACCTGAACGCCCGCGCCCGTGGTTCCCTGCCGCCCGGGCACCCGCTGCTCGGGGTCAATGCGCGTGCCGAGGCCTTTCGCCGCACCGATCTGGTCCTGGCCCTGGGTGTGGACTGGGACTTCCGCGCCGGCTACGGCCGCCGCATCCATGCCGACGCCACGGTCATCCACGTCGATCGCGAGGCCGCCCGCATCGGCTGGAACCGCCCCGTGGCCATCGGCGTGGCAGCCGATCCGGCCAGCGTGCTCGCCCAGCTCGCCGCCAATACCAACGGCCTCACAGCACGCAGCGACTGGGCCGCGGAGATGGCCGCACTGGAGCAGGCCGCCAGTGCGGCGGCGGCGGCGATCGCCGATGACGACCAGGCGCCGGTGCATCCCCAGCGCTTTGCCCGAGAGGTCGCGGCGTTCTTCGGTGACGAGGCCATCATTGCGGTGGATGGCGGCGACATCGTCTCCACCACGGCCCGCTGGCTGCGCACCGGGGCACAGGGCCAACTGCTGGACCCGGGCCCCTTCGGCGCCCTTGGCACCGGTCCGGGATTCGCGCTGGCGGCCGCGGTCGCCTGCCCGCAGCGCACCGTCGGCATCGTGTTCGGAGACGGGGGCTTCGGCTTCAACGGCATGGAGTACGACACCTTCATCCGCCACGGCCTGCCGATCATCGGCGTGCTCGGCAACGATGGTCTGTGGAACAACATCCGCACCTGGCACAAGGCCAACTTCCCCGATCATCTCGTCGCCACGGAACTCGGCATCCAGCGCTATGACCGCATCGTTGCGGCCATGGGCGGGCACGGGGAATTCGTCGAGCGCCCGCAGGACCTGCGCCCGGCGCTGGAGCGGGCCCGCGCGAGTGGCCTGCCGGCGCTGGTGAACGTGCACATCCGCGAAACCGAACGCCAGAGCAGCAACTACGGCTGAGTCGGGCCGGCTCCCGGCAGTCAGGCAGGCAGGCAGGGTCGAGGGTCGAGGGTCGAGGGTCGAGGGTCGAGGGTCGAGGGTCGTCCGAGCCGCACCGGGTCGGCCCCGGGCCGGGCGCACCCGTCGCGCGCCACTGCTGACCGGCCCTCCCTGGCCGGCAAGACAGCACTATGTCAGCGGATTTTCGTGAAGATGCGCAGCGCGTTGTCGCGCATCAGGGCCTGGTGGCTAGCCTCGCGCAGACCAAGGCCGGCCACTTCCTGCACCGCCCGCTCCGGGTCGATGACCGGCCAGTCGGTGCCGAACAGCACCTTGTGCGCGCCGTAGGTGTTGGCGTAGTGGACCATGGAGGCGGGCCAGTGCTTGGGCGCGTAGGCATCGCCGGCCATGTACACGTTCTCGTGCTTCCAGCACATGGAGATCATCTCGTCGGTCCACGGTACGCCGATGTGGATCCCCAGCAGCACCAGCTCCGGGAAGTCGATGGCCACCTGGTCCAGCAGGATGGGTTTGGCCACCGATGGCAGCCGTCGTTCACGGCTGTACACCAGGTTGTGCCCCACCTGCATCATGATCGGGATGTCCAGCTCCACGCAGCGGGCGTAGTAGGGGTAGATCTGCGGCGCATCCGGCGGCATGGCAAACCAGTGCGGGTACCAGTGCGCGCCGACGAAGCCGTAGTCGTTCACGGCCTGGTCGAGTTCCTTCAGGCCGGCCACGCCCAGCGTCGGGTCCACGCCTGCCAGGCCGGAGAAACGGTCCGGGTGTTGCCGGCACACGTCATACACGGTCTTGTAGGGAATCTCGAACGAGCCCTTCACGTTCAAATCGCCGGCGCGCACGGCAATCAGCAGCGAGCGCTCGATGCCGGCGGCATCCATGCGCCTGAGGTAGTCGTCGATGCTGACCCCGGGGCGCATCGCCTCGGGCATACGCACCTGCTGCTTGAACTCCTCGTCGATGCCGGTGCGCTGCTGCTGCACCATCTCCGGGGTGTACAGGTTGCAGACAATATCGATGTAACCGCTCATGCATTCTCCTCGTTGGGGGTGGCCGGCCCGGCGGGCCTGGCCGCGCTGCCGGTCGATGGGAAAAACCGGCCGAGTCGCTCGTTGCTCTCGTCGCGCACGCGCCGTGC